>JAOAPJ010000188.1 GCA_025462805.1 Acidobacteriaceae bacterium | reverse complement strand
GGCCGTACAAGAAGATGGAGAAGAGCTCCGCGATCGTGTCCTTCCAGAAGCCGGAGCACTGGGATGAGATCGTCGCCTATGGGAAGAAGCGACGGGGAGTCGGCAATACAGAGAAGCAGCTTGCGCTGCGTCCCTCTCCGCAGACGGCGGCGGACGCTCTGCACCAGTTGCTAGACAACGTGCAACTGGCGAACTGCCGCGTGAACACGGGCTACATTGAGGCGCTGGGCTTGAAGGTGCCGGGGGCGGCACATGCAGCGAAATAGGGCGGCTCGCTGCCCGCCACTACGCGCTGTCACGGTTGCTTCCGCTGATTGCTGCGTCCGCTACTTGTAGATCAGGTGCACCTCGGTGGTGGTCGAAGGACACGTCACCGGTATGGTGGCTTTTTCGATCGGAGGGGCCGCCAGGAAGACGTGCGGGTTATTGGCAAAGCCGAATCCCTCCTTGGGCACCTGCAACAAATTGCGATCAAGCTTCTTGTTCTCGTTCTCGTCATGCAGAACGACCACGCCGTACTTGCCGGGTGGTAGGTGGTCGAAGCGCGCCGTGGCGTGATCGCCTTCGATGGGAAAGTGATCATGCCGGTACGACTTGTCGACGTCCTCCGGCCAGCCGGCGGAGGAGGTGAACAGCTCGGCACCCAGCTTGCCTTTGGTGTTGCGAAAGCCGGTCACGTGGATGATCAGCGAACAGGTGCCCGCTACGGCAGAGGACGAATCCGCAGTGGCGGCCCACACCGATGCGCTGAGAGAGAGAGTGGCACAGCAGAGAAAGAGAGCCCGGCGGGGGCAGAGGGTCATGCGAAAAGGGTTCTCCTAAGGATTCGAGTGCGACGACTGCGACAGTGGCCCGGTTGATGCACTCTTCGGTTGGACGCTGTTTTCGGCCCGAACGTTTCGCCCGAAGTGGAACGAGGGGCCGGCGGACCAACGCACCGTCCAGCTTCCATCGCGGAGGATGTCATTGAAAAGATGGTAATAGACAACGTCCGTCTGCATGCGCAGAGAGATGTGCTTGGTCGCGTTGAGATCCAGACCGCCGCCGAAGCCGTAGAAGCCCTGCCAGTCGGTCTTGTGCCCGGAAGGCACTAGCTGCCGCACGATGGCAGTATTCAAAGGGTCCTTCGGGTGGGGGGTCGCCGATTCGCGCACTGCGCCAAGCGCCGGGCGAACAAAGAGTGTGGCTCTGTCGAATCGTCGGTATTGGTACTGAGGGCCAGCAGCAAAGGTCTGCGTGGTGTCATCCGCTGGCACAGCAACGAGAGCGTAGGCGGGGCCGAGTTCCTGGCGGAGAAGCTGCTGCAGATTCAAGGGCAGGAAATTCGGCGTGATGGTATTGTGCCCGCTGCTGACCGAGTAGTCGAAGCCGAGCGAAGCCCACGTCCGTGCGTTGTACCCGAGTTGCAGGTGATAGCCACGCTGCACCAAATCGCGGTAGGGCGTTTCGAGCGTGGTGAAGCCGCTGTAGATGTCATAGCGGCCGACATACTCCTGCGCCCCCGCGTGGCCGGCGATAAGCAGAAGGAACGTAAGCAGTGAGAGCGTCCGCAGCATGCGTGACAGGCAGGGGGAGAGGGGGGACGAAACCATGGATTCGAGGCCTCCTGGCAATGATGCCCGCACAGCGCGTGAGCCAGACTATGCGGGAAAACAGCGGAAGACTAATCACCGCGGCCGACCATTGGCAATAAAAAATTTACTGACTGGTCGGAAAGTTATCGGAAGAGAAACCTGTATCGGGAGGTGCGCTGAGGAAGGCCGCGATGCGCTCCAGCACAATCTCTGGCTGGTCGCGATGGGGGGTGTGACCGCTCTCCGGCAAACGTAGAAGTTGCAGATTGGCAGCGAGGGGGCGCAGCGCCTCGGCTTGCAGCGCCGTAGCGTACTCATCCCGCTCGCCCTGCAATATGAGCACCGGTGTTTCGATGCGCGGCAGATGAGCCTCCAGAGGCTGGCGCAGCAGGCTGCCGGATTCGCGGATGGTGAGCCAGGCGGCGAAGACAGCATCCGCATCATCATGGTGCCGCGCCAGCCGATCGCGCAGGTCGGTCTCACGATAGGCGCGCTCGGCGAGCGCCATGCCGCTCGCCGCCCGCGGCTCCAGCAACAGGATCGGCGACTCGAGGATGAGCGCCTGCACCTGCTTCGCAGTTGGCGCGCGCTGATGCTGGGCGGTGTAGATCAGCGCGATGGCTGCGCCCTCACTGTGGCCCAGCAGCACGGGATGCTCTACGCGAAAATGATCGAGCAGGGTGGGCAGGATCTCCAGCGATTGCTGCTCGAAGTACTGCCGCGTGCGCCGGGCCGGCGGCCCTTCCGAGCGGCCGTGACCCAGCCGCGAGTAGACCAGCACGTCGCGGCTGCATCGGTCGGCCAGTTGCCGGGGGAAGTCGCGCCAGTGGGAGATAGAGCCGAGCGCCTCATGCAACAGCACGATGGTGCCCCGCCCGGCGGGGTCATGCGGCTGCTGCGCACGGATGTGCTCGACCTCCAACTGCTGGCCGCCGATGCTCAGCAGACGCGCCGGCTCATTCAGAGACCGCGAGCCCATAGCACCGGCTTCTGCGCAGCACTCCACCCCTCGACCTGCGGTGCATAGCGCGTCTCAAGCAGGTTCCGCTTCAGCTTCAGTGTGGGCGTCACCAGGCCGCTGCTGATATCCCAGGGACCATCCACCAGCGCGAGAAACGAGAGCCGCTCGTGCGGATCGAGCTGCTCGTTCACCTCCGTCAGGAGCGCACGGAGCGTCTGTCCCAAGTGAGCTTCGAGCGCGCCTGCCTCGCACTGCTTGCGCGCGTCCGCGGAAAGCACGGCGATGGCGAAGGGCTGCTGCCGGGTTGCGCCCATCACGCAGATCGCCTCAAGCGCCGGATGAATGCTGAGCCGTTTCTCGATCGGCACCGGCGAGACGTATTTGCCCTTGCTGGTCTTGAACTGCTCCTTGATGCGGCCGATGATCTTCAACTGCCCGTCGGGCGCGATCTCGCCCTTGTC
>JAOAPJ010000178.1 GCA_025462805.1 Acidobacteriaceae bacterium | reverse complement strand
CGGGTGACGTAGCGGATGGCGACCTGGAGGCTGGGGCGCAGCTCCACCATGGGGTCGGCGGAGATGCTGTTGAGGCTGCTGCCCTGGATCTGCCGCAGGCGGCGCCACTCGCGCGTGGCCAGGTCGCGGTCCTCCAGGGTGATCTCGTCGACGGCGCTGCGGATGGCGTTGGTCAGGGCGTAGGCGTCATCGTTCGCGGGAAGGGTGATGCTGAGCTCCTCCCACAGCCACTGGCCGGCGGTGGAGAAGTTGAAGTAGTGGCCCTCGATGGCGTAGCTGTTCATGAAGGCGACGCGGCGGCCGGTGGGCCGTCCGCTCTCTGCCCAGTTGCCGGTCTCAAGCAGCGTGGTGCGGAGCAGCCCGACCTCGACGACCTCGCCACCGACGCCATTGATTTCGACCCAGTCGCCGACGCGCACGCCGTTGCGGCCCATCAGGATGAACCAGCCGAAGAAGGCAACGATGAAGTCCTTCAACACGACGGTGAGGCCGGCGGTGGCGAGTCCGATGACGGTGGGGGTCTGCTGCGGCGTGCCGAAGAAGATGACGAGGATCAAGACTGCGCCGAGGAGTTGCAGAGCGAAGGAGAGGACAAAGTGCAGTGTCTGCTGGCGCCGCCGGTCCAGCAGGGCGCGGGTGGTGAGCAGGCGCCGCAATAGTCTGCCGGCCAGGATGGTCAGCACGACGATGCCGATGATGAAGAGGCTTGCCCGCAGGATGCGGCGGACCACGGTACGCTGCTGGGCCACGACGAGCGTGTCCCATTTGCCGTAGGTGTCGCTGAGGCCTGCGAAGTCGCGGATGCGGCGCTCGTCCTGCGTGATCTGCTGCCGGCTCTCCGCAAGCGCGTGCAGGTGGGTGAGGCTGGCATCACCGGTGAGGGCGGTGCCGTTCGCGGTATCGGTGGCGGCAGAGAGCCGGTTGCGCTGATCGAGGAGCTGCCGGGCCATGCTCTGGGCCGAAGCCTGGGCGGACACGAGCTGCTGGTGGCGGCTGCGCAGGGAACGCAGAGCGCGCACCTTGCCGAGCAGGGAGTGAAGCGCCTCGGGGGTCTCGAGCGCGGCGGTCTCGGAGGGGGCGGCGCCGGTCTCCTGCTTGTGTATGGCTTCATGCTCATCGAGCGCCTGCTGGATCACGGCATGACGATCGCCACCCAGCCGGATGAGGGTCTGGTGCAGTTCGTCGGCTTCGTCCGTATCCAGGGCGAGCTGCGCCTCCGCCAGCTGCAACCGCGAGTCATCCGGGGCGGCCTTCGCCTTGAGCGCGGCGAGGGCGGCCTGTTCGGCGCGGATGCGGTCATTGAGGGCGTTGAGACGCTGCGAGGTATGCAGGGCTTCGCCGTTCAGGGGCGGCGCGTGGGTGGTGGCGTTCCGCAGGGCGCCGGCAAAGTCCTGATCCACTTCGCTATCGGCCAGGCGCAGCGCCTGCTCGGCATACTGTTGCTCCTGCGCGACGGCGGCCTGGGAGGCAAGCTCACGGGCGGTGCGCAGCGGGGACTGGTCGACGACACTGGATGTGGCGGCAGGCGCGGCGGAGCCATGGAACTCCAGGGACGGATCGCCTCCGGAGATCATCTGCTCGCCTGCGAAGAGCGTAGTGAACAGCACGAGCAGGCCGCCGAGCAGACCGAAACGGCGCAGCTTTCCGAGAGGCTTCTTGAGTTGGGGGAGTCGGGTCATGTTTCCTCGTCAGAGTGTTCCGCTTGCAGCGGTCGCGGGCTACAGCGGGTCGCAGTGGTCCAATTTCAGTGTAAAGAAAGCGCTGACTTGCGCCAGCCCGCGTCTGGTGCATTGACTCTTCACACCCAGTGGGTACAATCTCGGCATATACCGGCCGTACTCGGCAGCCATAGTCCCGCCGGCAGACCAGCCCATCCCCAAAGATCATGCAACCAGTCTGCAAGCATCCCAAGGTTCGCGTCGTAGCGCGCGAAGATGATGTCGAGTACGTCGAGTGCGAAGAATGCGGCGAAGTATTTGACGCGGACGAGTACCAGGAGATCATCACGCAGGATGGCCTGGAGGACGCGCCCCTGGAAGGGGACGAAGCGTGAGCGAGTTGTGACCGCGGCTCAAGCGGCTGGCGCGCGCGACTCCTCCGACCCCAGCCGCCGCGTCTCCCGCCAGGTGTAGTGGAGCCACGAGACCAGGGTCAGGATGAGGGTCGCGACGAGCGAGATCTTCCGCGCCCATATCAGTAGCAGCGGCGCATAGAAGGCAGTGCACAGCGTGGTAGCCACGGCAATGACCTGCGCCAGGGTGTTTGCCTTTCCCCAGATGCTGGGTCGAAAGTCCCGCGCTCCCGTACTTGCGAAGAGTAGGGCAGCCACGATCAGGATGCCCATATCGCGGCTGAAGACCAGGATGGTGATGCGGCGTGGGATGAGCCCCTGGTGCATGAGGACCAGGAAGAGCGTGCTGAGCAGCAGCTTGTCTGCCACCGGGTCCAGATACTGGCCCAGCCGGGTACGCTGCTGCAGCAGGCGGGCCAGCAGGCCGTCGAGCCCATCGCTGATGCCGGCCAGGATGAAGAGTGCGAAGGCTGTGCGGTAGCGGCCGTCCAGCACGGAGTTGACGAGGAACGGGATGATGCAGAGCCGCAGGAAGGTCAGCTGGTTGGGTGCGGCGCGAAGATCTCTTAGCACGGGTTCCGTATCACGGGGCTCAGGTGAGGGCGGGCGCAGGGAGAAACGCTTTCCTTCTTGTGACAATCTATCGCAGCAGGGCGGCGGCAACCAGAGCGAGGGTAGCGGCGGCCTGGCAAACCTCGCAGAACGTGGGCATTAGGAAGACTGCCGAAAGCCCCGGAGTTGATATACTGACCGAGCAGTTCCACCAGGCGCAGGCGCGTAGCTCAGTTGGTTAGAGCGCTACCTTGACACGGTAGAGGTCAGGAGTTCGAGTCTCCTCGTGCCTACCACTTCTTTCAAATACTTACAGCAAAATCTGGGAACAGATGCTGAATGCGTGGGAACACTTTTCTCTCACGACACCACCACCTGTTGGGTATGCGATTGAACGAGCTTCGCATGTATCGGGCAGCTACTTGCGTTGACCTGGTACAGCTTGACGCTCCTGGCGCGCGCGCATCTCCGGCCTGACTAGCGCACACGGAAGGCTACTTTATCGCGATTCAAGGAATCGCTACGTTTTGTCGATAGAGCAGAGGTACGGGAAAGGGAAAGTCCCATGAACATCTCCGTGTCCGGCTCGCTTTCGACACCACCTTCTCTAGCAGAACCTGTGTCCGCTCCGTCCGCCGTCAATCAGCCAAGCCCGAGAACAGCCGCACCTGCCGATGTCGATGATGTGAAGCTTTCCCAAGCGGCGCAAGTTCGTCTGCTCAAACAACAGGGCCAGCCACTCTCTCAGATTGCGTCGAACCTCAGCATTCCCATGGCCACCGTTGACAGCTATTTGGGTATTCAGGTTGCGAACCCCACAGCGCAACCACCTGTGCAGAGCCAAGGGGCCGCCATAACGTCTCAGCCTCCCGCGAAAGGCTGACGCAGGGTTTTGAGGACGGATAATGCTTGGCGAAAGATGCTCGCAGCCAGGTTTGCAAATCAGCGTCGATACTCCTACCGAACAGGCC
>JAOAPJ010000170.1 GCA_025462805.1 Acidobacteriaceae bacterium | reverse complement strand
CCCCGCGTTTCAGTACTTGTGTGCAAGCAGAAAGTAACCGGCCTTGAAACTTTCGTCAGGGCGAAGTTTCAGCGAAGGAGAACAGTTTCGTTGCCGGAAACCGAAGCTGGCGGATCCTATTTCTTCTGTGAAGACCCGGCCCGGACGGGAATAAGGTGAAGGCACCAACTCCCTTTTCTCTGTATCGAGGTGATTTCGATGACCAGTGCCTTCCCCCGTCCCTACATTCCGGTCAGCCAGTTACTGACCGCCATCCTGCAGCTTGCTGCTGAGCATCACCGTGCCGGGCGACAGGCCGCAGCCGCAACCCTGTACCGCGAGGTGCTGGAGCTGGACCCGAGGAACGCCGACGCGCTGTTTCTGCTGGGGGTGATGGAGCGCCAGATGGGCCGCCCGGAAGAGGCGAGGCGGAGACTGCTGGAGGCGGCGCGTTGGACGGCCAGCCGCGTGCCGGTGGAGGCGGAGCTGCGCATTGTGGAACGCATGTTGGCGGAACGGTCGCCCCTGGGGCTGACTCGCCGGCCTGTGCAGGGATGGTTGGAGAGGACTGCCGGCTATGCCGGCGACTGCGGCGTGGTGGCCGTCGCCAGGGCTTAGGGGCCGCGCCGGAGGCGGTCAGGCCGTTACAATGAGTGTGGCACGCGAGAGCAGCACCAAGCTGCAGCGCGCTGCCGGATCCCCGCTCACAGGAATGGCATGACACTCGCTTCCGACACGCTGCAGCAGACCATTGAACAGGCCGCCCAGAAGGCCGGGCTGGCGATCCTGGCCATCACGGTGGGCAGCGACTTCCATGGGGAGCCGACCTCGATTTTCCGGCTGGGTCTCTCGGCCGATGCGCCTGCCGAGCGCACGCTGATGCTGGAGTTGAGCGAGGGATTTACGCCCGGCACCGCCGATCAGCAGCAGGCTCTGGCGACGTACCTCCAGTACGCGGCCAAGCGGTTACGGAACCCAAACCCGAATGCAGCCGTGTCACTGGCCGGCCTTCCGCTGATGTTTCGCGACTTTAAATGGCCCTTCCACCTGTCGACCTCCGGGGCGGATACGTACCTGGTTCACGGCGTGGTGGGACTCGAGGAAGGCAGCGGATCGCCGCTGCACACCAAAATCTCGGCCAGCATGACGGTCACGTTCGCGGAGATTGTTCCCGCACCCGAGCAGCCGTACGCCGAGTCGTTTATTTACAACGCGATCCGCAAGACTCTGGACCAGGGGCAGCTGGAGATGCTGAAGTCCGGCAATCGTCAGCCCGTACCGGTGACCACGCGCTATTACAGCGGTCGGCAGAAGCGCTTCGTCTTCTCCGACTCGACGGAAGCGCAGCGGAGGGATTTCCTGGCGATCAAGCTGTTCTGGCTCTCTGGAGTGCTTGGCGGAAACCAACCGGTATGGATTGCGGACCCGTACGATGCGCAGTACCTGAATACGACGCCCGAAGAGTTGCAGGCGGTGGCGAAGACGCTGGCGCAGCAGGGTCTGCTCACCCTGGAGGACGACTTCGCGACCCCCACGGCCAAGCTGACCGAGCAGGGCGAGCACTTCCGAGCCTTGCTGATCCATGCACTCTCGCTGACCAAGCCTGAGTTCAACGAAGAGATGCGACAGGGCCACACCAATATGTAAGGGCCCACAGCCACTGGGTCCGGCGCTTTGCCGCGCGCAGGTCGCCAGGGCAAGCCGGTCCATAGAAGTGATGCGCAGCCGGAGTGATGCACCGGTCGTGGTGCAACCGTATACATCGCTGTCAAGCAACGTCTTTACAATGGCAGCGACAGCATTCAATGTGCCCGGCCGTGATCGGCCTTGGAGATGATTTGCTCTTTCAGCACAGCCTGCGTGCCGGTTTTTTGATGGGTTTGCTCGTGACCGCCGGAACAGGTCTGCGTGCCCAGGGGACCAGCCCGGCCCCATTCGACCTGTCCGGACCGCGTATCGATATGCGGGTGACCCGGGGGAACAAGACGCTGCCGATCGCGGCCGTTCCCAACCTGCAGCCCGGCGACAAGGTCTGGGTACATCCAGAGCTGCCGTCATCGCAGTCGGCACATTATCTGCTGGTTGTGGCGTTTCTGCGGGGATCCACCAATCCTCCGCCAGAGGACTGGTTCCTCAAGGAGGAGACCTGGCAGAAGAAGGTGGCGAACGAGGGCATCCACTTCACGGTGCCGGCGGACGCGCAGCAGACGTTGCTGTTTCTGGCACCGGAGACTGGCGGCGACTTCAAGACGTTGCGTAATGCGGTACGTGGGCGGCCTGGCTCGTTTGTGCGGGCTTCGCAGGACTTGAACCAGGCGAGCCTGGACCGCTCGCGGGTACAAACCTACCTCAGCAGCGTGCGCGACACGTCGGAGACAGATCCGCACGCGCTAGAGGCCACGTCGAAGCTACTGGCACGCAGCCTTACCCTGAAGGTGAAGCAGGATTGCTTCGACCTGCCCACCACAGAGCAGGAGCAGTGCCTGACGCAGAACAGCGAGTCGCTGGTGCTGAACGATGGGCACGAGTCGATGGTGTCTGCGCTGACCAGTGGGCCGGGCAGCGACCTGGCAACACAGCTTTCCTATGCGCCGACGGCGGGAGCCGGCTACTACAGCGCCTATGTAGGCGCCGTTATTGACGTGGCGAAGCTGCTGAACGGACTGCACACGGCGGAGTATCAGTACATTCCGGCGCTGACCTTCGCGAAGGGCGACGCGCTGGATCTGAAGCTGAACAATCCGCCTTCCTTCCACAATCCGAAGTCGGTGATCGTCGTGGCGCTGCCCGCAGTGGCGACGGCGCAGCTGCCTCCGCTGCACGCGATCGATGCCAAGCAGGTGAGCTGCCTTCAGGGACCGGGAGTGGTGCTGCCGGTGGAAGGCGCGCCGCTGGTGTACTCGACCAGCCTGGCGCACAGTCTGGCGCTGCACGTAGAGGGCAAGTCGGGAAAATCGATCGATCTGCCCGTCCGCGCGGTAGCAGCGAAGGGCGGGCTGGTGGTGGATGCCTCCGCAGTCTCGGACGCGAAGCTCGATCCTCACGTCGTGGGCAAGATCGTGGGCATGTGGGGCTTTGACCGGCTGGATGGCCCGTCATTCAACCTGAACGTGCCGCACCCGACCACATGGACCCTGGACAAGGCGGACGCGAACTCACTGGTGGTGGGACGTGACGACACGGTTCGCCTGCACGGCGACGGCGCCGCATGCGCGGCAGAGATGCAGTTGCGCGACGCCGCGGGTAAGGAGACCAAAGCCGAGTTCAAGATGGTGAAGCCGGATGAGCTGGAGGTAAAGGTGCCGATGGCTTCAGCGGCAGCGGGTGAGGCGGGGCTGCTGATCCGTCAGCAAGGTCTGGAGGCGCCGGACCAGGTGGCGATCCGTGCCTATGCGCAGGCTGGACATCTGGATGCGCTGCAGTTCCACGCCGGGGATAACACGGCTTCACTGGTGGGCACGCGGCTGGATGAGGTGGCGTATGTCGACCTGACGGATGTGCGCTTCAAACCGGATGTGCTGACGCACTCCGGCGATAAAGACACGCTGACCCTGAAGGCGGTGGATGTTAAAGCTGCCGAAGCACTGCCGGTGAATACGCACGGAACAGCGCACGTGCTGCTGAAGGATGGCCGCTCGCTGGAGCTGCAGAACACAGTCAGCGGGCACCGGCCGCAGGTGCAGCTGGCAAACAAGACTGTAGTGGGCGAGCAAGACACGAGCAACCTGGTGCACCTGGTCGATCCGAATGAGCTGCCGGTGGGCAGCAAGGTAGATTTCGTGCTGAAGACAGGTGGTCAGGCAGGATTCACACGCGCCGACAAGGTGGAGTTGGCCTCCGAGGACCAGACGCTGCATGCGACGCTCGACATCAGCAACGGCTTGGTGCTGCAGGATGCGACCACCATGCTGGGCAGCTTCGATCCGCTGAAGAGTTTTGGTCCGTCCGCGTTCGGCAAGGTGCATTTGCGCGCGATCGACGCGAGCGGCGCTCCCGGCGATTGGCTGCCGCTGGGTACGCTGGTGCGTGTTCCGCAGATTGCCTCGGTGAAATGCCAGCGTGCCGCACGCGCGGCGGCTGCGTCAGCGGAGGCGGCTGCATCACGCGCCGCCAGTGCCGGCGACGCTCCACAGACGACCCAGGGTAGCGGCCCGCCACCACCGGTGAATGCAGCGACCACGCCGGCGCCGACCGACCCGGCTACGGAGTGCACGTTGAACGGCACCTCGCTGTTCTTGATCGACTCCGTCGCGTCGGATCCGCAGTTCACGCACAGCGTATCCGTACCGGATGGATACACGAGTCCGACGCTGGCGGTGCCGCGGCCGGCAACTGGTGAACTATATCTGCATCTGCGCGATGACCCGACGGTGGCGAACACGATCGTGGTGCCGCCGAACGCCTCTGCCCTGAGCCGGAATAGCGGACCGGGAACGCCGGGACGCCCACGCACGAGCGAGGACGAGCGGTAGAGGACGCTCGCAGCGTTGGCACGTCTTCGGCATTTTGCAGAGCGATGAAGCTGCCCCGGTCTGCTCGCGCTCTGCTCTTCCCTGCTGTTCTCCTGATCTGTCAAACGAAACCGTTGAGGTGTCGAATTCCACAACCAAACCAACGCCTGGTTTGAAGGTGATTGCGCGGTGTGCAGGGTAGGCAACCGGCCTCCCGCTCAGCAAGCAGGCGATGATCAACAACCGTGCTGATGCGATCCCGGCGGCCTCTCTGGAGTCCCAGCCCTTCTACAGCCAGCGTGCATTTGACGACTTCTGCCGGCGCGGCCGCTGCCTGATCTGAGTTGGCGGGCAGAAGCAATGTTGGCGCTGACCCAGGTCCGCATCACCGGCGAGGAGATCCACCTCGAACTGCGCCCGGCCGGGCA
>JAOAPJ010000151.1 GCA_025462805.1 Acidobacteriaceae bacterium | reverse complement strand
GGACCGGCATCATCCGCTCCGGGGCCAAGATGGTCTCGGCCGTCGCGAACTCTACGGTGCCGAAGATTACGGTGATCGTGGGTGGCTCCTTTGGCGCCGGCAACTATGCGATGTGTGGCAAGGCCTATGATCCGCGCTTCATCTTCGCCTGGCCCACCGCCCGCTACGCCGTTATGTCCGGCGCCTCCGCCGCAGGCACGCTGGTGGAGATTCGCATCCGCGCGCTGGAGCGTGGCGGTCGCAAGCTCAGCGATGAGGAGAAGCAGGAGATCCGCGCCAGCATCGAGGCTACCTATGACGCGCAGACCGACTGCCGCTACGCCGCCGCCCGGCTCTGGGTGGATGCCATTCTCGATCCGGCGAAGACCCGCGAAGCAGTGCTGCTGGCGCTCGAAGCCGCGGCGCACAACCCTGAGATCGAGCGTTTCCACCCGGGTATCTTGCAAACGTAGAGCCCGGCGCGATCCAGACTTGACCTGCTCGCCTGTTCGAGTGAGTCGTCACTGCTCTTTGCTGGCTGAGCCTTTGCTGGCTGAGCATTGACCAGACAGATGCACGTTCGCGATCGCGGCTGCAGCCTTCGCCCGGGGCTACTATCCTTGACGCATGGCATCGCGCGCAGAGGCTCTCCCGAGGCACAAGACCGGTACCCGCAAGAAGAAGGGGAAGGCCTCCGGCGGCAATGGCTGGAGGCTCTGGCTCCCGCTCGCAGCCGGGTTGGTCGCCGCATGGTTCGCCGTACGCTATGCGGAGGTGCTGCCCCTGCTGGGCCCCAGTGGACTCTTCCGGCTGCGGCTCATCGCGCCGCTCGCCATGCTGGCACATCAGCCGCAGCTCGGCATTCCGGAAGCCACTGCCGACGCGGTTGCGCAGGCGCTGATGTATGTGCAGTTCCCGCTCTACGGGTTGATCCTTGGCCTCACCTGGCGCGCCGCCGGTTTCCTGCGCGCTGCGCTGGTGCTCCTGCTGATCCACGGCCTCGCCTTCGGCGCAGTCATGATCCTGTCACAGCTTTAGCGCAGCATCGCCAGAGTAAGACGGGCATCGAACCAACTGATACCCTCGTCTGTCCTATGCCTGAAGATCGCAACTCCGATTCCATCACCATCATCGAGTGTCCGCGCGATGCCTGGCAGGGCCTGCCGGACATCATCCCTCCCGAGGTCAAGGCGGATTACCTGCGTGAATTGGTCACGGCTGGCTTCCGCCACCTCGATGCAGTGTCCTTCGTCGGGCCCAAGGCGGTTCCGCAGATGGCCGATTCTGAGCAGGTGCTCGCGCTGGCCGATCTGCCGTCGCTCACTACGGATCCCTTGGAGATCATCGGCATCGTCGTCAACGTCAAAGGCGCAGAGCGCGCCATCAACACCAATGGCGTCACCACTCTCGGCTTTCCTTACTCCATCTCGCCCGGCTTCCTTGAACGCAACCAACATCAGACGCCCGAAGAAGCGCTCGAAATCCTGGACACGGTCGGCTCGCTCGCCTACAAGGCCGGCCTCGACGTAGTCGCCTACGTCTCCATGGCCTTCGGCAATCCCTATGGCGATCCCTGGAGCGTCGATGAGCTGGTCGCCGCCTGCGACCTGCTCGCCGACTCAGGCTTTGAGAGCGTCTCGCTGGCGGACACCGTTGGACTGGCCACGCCGGATCAGGTGGCGCAGGCTGTCGCCGCCGTACTTGACCGTGGTCCGGAGATCGAGCTGGGTGTCCACCTGCACGGCCGCCCGGACGAAGCCGCCGTGAAGGTCACGGCCGCCTACCAGGCCGGCTGCCGCCGCTTCGATGCAGCACTGGGCGGCCTGGGCGGATGCCCCTTCGCGCAGGACGTTCTCGTTGGCAACGTGCCGACGGAAGTCGCGCTGGCAGCGCTTGCCGCGGCCGGCGCGCAGGTACCTGCCTTCAGCAACCTCGGTCTTGTGCTCGATGCCTCGCGCACCATTGCCGCCAGGTACTCCGGCGTGAAACAGTAGCGTTTCTTCCGGAACCGAGAGCGCGGGAGGCGCCGTCATGCGGGACTACAGCACCATCCTGGTAGAGGAGCGCCGGGCCGACGCAGGCTGCATCCTCACCATCACGCTCAACCGCCCGGAGCGCCGCAACGCGCTCACCGCGGGCATGATCCAGGAACTGACGACTGCCCTGCGGGCGGCCGAGAATAGCTGTGCGGGGGTGGTCGTGCTGCGTGGTGCCGGGGATCACTTCTGCTCCGGCCTTGATCTCTCCGAGCTGCGTGCCATGGCCAGCCGCTCCATGGAAGAGCACCGGCTGGATTCCATGAACATCGCGGAGCTCTTCCGCACGCTCTACAACCTCACCATCCCCAGCGTGGCTGTGGTGCGCGGGGCCGCGCTCGCGGGTGGCATGGGACTGGCGACCATCTGCGACTTCACCCTGGCCAGTGACGATGCCCGCTTCGGCTACACCGAGGTCAAGATCGGCTTCGTGCCCGCCATCGTCTCCGCGTTTTTGCTGCTGCAGATCGGTGAGAAGCAGGCGCGGGACCTGCTCCTGACCGGCCGCTTGGTCGATGCGGCGGAGGCCCATCGCTTGGGCCTCATCACCCGCGTGATCCCATCCGCAGAGCTCGATGGCGCCCTTCTCGATCTCCTCACGCAACTACTCGCCAATAGCCCCAGCTCCCTGCGCGCCACCAAACATCTGCTCCACCAGCAGGAGATCGAAGGCCTGAGCCGCAATCTGCGCGCCGCTGTGCATACCAACGCCGAACTGCGCGCGACGGACGACTTTCGTGAGGGCATCGCTGCCTTCCTTGAAAAGCGACCGCCGGTTTGGCCTTCGCGCCGATAACCCGCCCACACGGCACGGCTTTACAGACACAGACAGGCGTTCGGGCCCAGGTTAGAGCAGGCTGCGCTCGTGGGCCCGCAGCTCTTCGACAATCGTCGCCGCCGCGGCACGCGCGTCATCCGTACGGTCGGGCGGAAAGGAGATCGCCCCTACCCGCGCATGACCGCCGCCGCCATACCGTTCGCAGATCGTCGCCAGATTCACCATCTGGTCCGCTCTCCGCTTGGTCCAGGGATTCGAACCTACCGCCACCTTGGTGCGAAAACTCGACTTGCTCAGCCCGATGTTGTACGTCGCCTCGGGATGAAGATAGTACGGGATGAACTTGTTGTAGCCCTCGAGCTGTTGATCGGTGATGTCGAAGTAGATCGTTCCGTCCTTCGTCTCTGACCGCTCGCGGATCAGCGCAAGCGACTGCGCGTGCCGCTCCAGCAGTGGCGGCAGCAGCGGCGCGATGAAGGGCTCGCGCAAGACCTGGGCCAGCGGCTCCTCCGTCAGCAGCGGGATCATGAGCGGGATCAGCAGCGGATCCGCCGTCGATTCGATGATCAGCGTCAGCTTCATGTCAGGCTCAGCCATCTCCACTGCCGCCTGTGGGCTTTCATACAGCGCGCCGTCCACAATGTCCCCCCACTTCACCAGCTCCGCCACAGGCTTCGCATCGAAGCCGAAGCGCGTCGCGGCGATATGCGTCAGGAACCCCGCGCACGAGGTGTAGCTGGCATCGTAGAAACGCCGATGGTCGTAGCGCCCCTCCGCCATTCCCCGCCGATAGTCTTCATGGTCCTCCGGCGTCAGGAAGGCGCTGAGATGGTGATCGAACCACCAGGTGATTTTGGGCGATGCCGAGTACTTGAAGTCGACGATCGCGTTCTCGTCGCCCGTAAAGTCCCGCTCGTTGAACAGCGCCCCTGCGCGATGCACCAGCCCGTGGTAGCTGTAGCTGGCATCGCGCCCAATACACTCGCGGTGAAACCGGGTGAACAGCGAGGCCGAGCACGCCCCATCGAAGCACTTGTCGTGATAAAAGACGCGAACGTTCAAACAGCGGGCTCCTTGGCAGGCGGGACAGAATCGAAATGCGCGAGAGAATGATTAGGATTGCCGGGCGGCCACCGCCTGTCAAGCTACTGCGGTATTGTGTCAGTGGGCCAGCGGCCCAAAGGGGAACGCCGCGCCCGACAAACGCATGCAACCGACAGAGGGACGAATTTGACCGGAAAACGCGGCTGGATCGCACGGCTGCTCGCCGTTTGCCTGGTGCTGGCCGCCGTCGTTGCGCTTGCGCTCGGGGCGGGCTGGCTGTGGGTGCGCAGTGCGATGCAGGCCCAGCTTCCCCAGGTTGACGGAGACCGCCGCACCATCGCCATTGTCGCGCCGGTCACGGTTCAGCGTGATCGCTACGGCATCCCGCATCTCAGCGCGGCATCGGTCGACGATCTGATCGCCGCCCAGGGCTACGTCGCCGCGCAGGACCGCCTCTGGCAGATGGACATGATGCGCCGCGTAGCCGCCGGTGAAGTGGCGGAGCTGCTGGGCAGCCGCTTCGTCGCGCACGACCGCACGCAGCGCGTGCTGCAGATGCGGCAGGCTGCGGAGCGCCTCACCGCAAGCCTCTCTCCGCAGGACCGCCGCTTGCTCGAGGACTACGCGCGCGGCGTGAACGCCTATATCCGCGAGGCCGATCAACTGCCCGCAGAGTTCCGACTGCTGCACTATCAACCCCACCCGTGGCTTCCGGTCGACTCCATGCTCATCGTCCTCAACATGGTCCAGACCCTGGACGAGCAGTGGCCCACCAAGCTGGCGCGCGAACAGATCACCCGCCGGCTCGGGCCCACGCTGGCCGCCGACCTCTACCCGACCGGCTCATGGCGCGACCATCCGCCAACCGCCGCCATACCAGATCTCTCGCAGCCGCCACAGAACCCGCCACCCCCGCAACCGGATGAAGAGTCCTGGAACGACACCGCAGCCGACCTGCTCCGCCTCCGCGCTGCGCTGCACGCGGACAGCATAAAGATGGGCAGCATGGGGACCGATCCCTGCCTCACCTGCAACCCGGGCTCGAACGAATGGGCCATCAGCGGCGCGCACACTGCCTCCGGCCATCCTCTGCTCTCGAACGACATGCACCTCAGCCATTCCGTGCCCGGCGTCTGGTATGAGATGGATCTGCGCGCGCCCGGCTTCCATGCCGCCGGCGTCGCGTTGCCCGGCGTCCCCTTCATCACCGCTGGGCATAATGAACACGTCGCGTGGGGCTACACCTCCCTCTACGGCGACACGCAGGATGTGTACGTCGAGCGCACCAATGCGCAGGGCGAATACTGGGACGGCAGCGCCTGGCGGCCCATGGAGCATGACCGCGAGACCATCCACGTCCGCTTCGCTGCGGATCAGATCATCGATGTGGCACACACCGCGCACGGTCCGGTGCTGACGCCGCTGCTGCCGCATGAGACGCGCACCCTCTCGCTGCGCTGGACCGTCTACGACCCGCAGTTCGCGGTCGGCATTCCGATCTTCGGCATCAATTCGGCCAGCAACTGGCAGGAGATGCAGGCCGCGCTCGCGCAATGGTGGGCGCCGACCCTCAACGTCATCTATGCCGACGACCAGGGCCATATCGGCTACCAGGCGGTCGGGCATCTGCCACAGCGCCCGGGCGGGCTCGTCGGCATGCCGATCTCCGATACCGTGCACGAATGGCAGGGCGTCATCCCGTTCGCCTCCCTGCCCTCCTCCTTCGATCCGCCGAGCGGCATCCTGGCCACCGCCAACTCGCGCGTCACGCCGGACGGCTACCCCACGCCGCTCACGCTCGAGTGGGCCTCGCCCTATCGCAATGAGCGCATCTGGAAATGGCTTGGCAGCCACGAACGGATGACCCGCGCCGACATGCTGGCGCTGCAGACCGACATCGATTCCGATGTAGACCACGTGCTCGCCCAGCGCTTCGCCTACGCCATTGACCATGCCAGGCACCCCAGCGCGCGTCTTCGCGCCGCGGCAGATCTCCTGCGCGGCTGGGATGGCGTGCTGCACACCGGCGAGGCGGCGCCCGCCATCGTCACCGCGGGCCGTGAGGCGCTGTGGCGGCTGCTGCTCGAGCCAAAGCTCGGCGGCGATTGGCGCCTCTACGAATGGCCGGAGAGCGCCTATGCCGAGGAGCAGTTGATCACCACGACCCCGCCGGCCTGGCTGCCCGCAAAGTACGCAAGCTGGGACGACCTGCTGGCCGATGCCGTTGATCATGGGCTCACCGCCGACCGGGCGCCCGCTTCGCTGAAGAACTGGCGCTACGGCGATGTGCACACCATCGAGCTGGCCCACCCGCTCTACGCCATGCTGCCCTTCATGGGCTGGACCGGCATCAAGCCGCAGCCGCAATCGGGCGACACCACCACGGTGAAGCAAGTGAGCCACACCCTTGGTCCGTCGCAGCGCTTCACCATGGACTGGAGCGACCCGGACAGCTCGACAGAGAACATTGTCATGGGGCAGTCCGGCGACCCCGCCAGCCCCTACTACCGAGACCAGTGGCCGCTCTGGTACGGCGGCAGCACCATCGCCCTCCCCTTTACTCCTGCCGCGGTGCAGTCCGCTACGGAGCACACGCTGCGCCTCATTCCGTAATCTGTGCCGTGACCGCTCCTGCCGTGACTGCTCGTCCAGTGACCAACAGATACAAGCAAGCGCTGCTCACCTCTATCCCGCTGTTGCTCACGACGTTCGCTGCTGTCGGCGTACTGCTCACGCGTGGCCCGTCCTGCGGCCATGACTTCGATTTTCACCTGGTCTCCTGGATGGAAGTTGCGCGCGACTGGCACAGCGGCCTGTTCTTTCCGCACTGGCTAACATCGGGCAACTTCGCCGCCGGCGAGCCGCGCTTCGTCTTCTATCCGCCGGGCTCATGGATCTTGGGGGCGCTGCTCGGCATCCTCGCCGGCTGGCACGCAGCGCCGTTGCTCTTCACCGCCATCTGCCTGCTTGCGGGCGGATTCGCCATGCGGCATTTCGCACGAACGTGGCTGGCCCCGGCGTCCGCGACGGCAGCCGCCTGCCTCTACATCGCCAACCCCTACACGCTCTTCGTCGCCTATGAGCGCACTGCCTATGGCGAGCTCATGGCGGCGGCTCTGATGCCGCTGCTGCTCTCCTTTGCCGTCCGGCCCATCCCACCGATTGCCTGGCTCTCTGTCACCGTCGCTGGTATCTGGCTGGTCAACGCACCTTCCGGCGTCATCGCCTGCTACACCCTGCTGTGGATCGCGTTGCTGCGGCTCTTCGCCGCGCCAGAGCTGCGACCAAACGGAGAGCGACGCGTGCGAGCATCGCTGCACATCGGCATCGCCACGGCCATCGGGATGGCGCTGGCCGGCTTCTATATCGCCCCTGCCGCCTATCAGCAGCGCTGGGTCGAGGTTGTGCGCGCCATCGGGCCCAACATGCGCTACCAGGACAGCTACCTCTTCCACCACACGGGCGAGCCGCAGCACGACGCCGTCCTGCATGCCGCATCTGTCATCGCCTGCGCTCTGCTCGCTGCCGCGCTGGCCGGCTTCCTTCTATGGCGCTCGGCGCGCGAACAACGGGCGCTCCTCCTGCTCGCCTCGCTGCCGCCGCTCATCCTCCTGATGCTGGTCCCCATCAGCGCACCCATCTGGCATGCTGCGCCCCATCTCCGGTTCGTGCAGTTCACCTGGCGGTGGCTGATGGTGCTCGCCCCAGTGGCCACGCTCCTGATTGCGGGAGCCATCGCCAGCCGGGGCTCCCGCACCGCCCTGGTGGCGGGCAGCGCGATCCTCTGCTCTCTATC
>JAOAPJ010000147.1 GCA_025462805.1 Acidobacteriaceae bacterium | reverse complement strand
GCGCTATGACCGGGCCGCGCATGTTTGTTGCGGCATACGGATTGCATATCACCGCCGACCCATATCGCCCTGGAGTGGTACGTCCCGACCCGGGGCGCGCGGACGGAGTGGCGGAGGTGCAGCGCGTGGCGCGGCAGCAGATTGCCGCGGGAGCGGACTGGGTGAAGATGTATGGCTCGACCGGCAGCGACCAGGACGTGACTGGTTTTGAGACCTACACGTATGAGGAGATGAAGGCGGCCGCCGATGTAGCCCACAAAGCGGGCAAGCGAATCGCGATTCACTCTTACGGACCGGAGGGCGCGCGAGATGCGGTGAAGGCGGGCGCGGATTCAGTCGAGCATGCCATCGACATTGACGATGAGACTTTCCGCACCATGGCGAAGCAGGGCACGGTATATGTGCCCACGGTGGATCACAACCAGTACTACATCAACCACAAGGATGAGTTCGGATATGACCAGGCGGCGGTGGACAGACTGGCCGGGTACATCCAGAAGAACGTGGAGACGCTGCGGCGCGCGATCCAGTTCCACGTAAAGGTGGCGATGGGCTCAGATGCAGTCTTCACTGGCTTCGGCGAAAACACGGGCGATCTGGCATGGTTTGTCAGAGCCGGGATGACGCCCGCGCAGGCACTGGATGCCGCGACCACGGTGGGCGCGGAGCTGCTGGGAAAGGCGGCCGAGCTGGGCACGGTCAGCCCCGGAGCATTCGCCGATCTGGTTGCTGTGGAGGGTGATCCACTGAGCGACATCGACGTGGTCGCCCACCATGTGAAGTGGGTGATGAAAGGTGGAAAGGTAGTGGTGGACAAGCAGTGACAGCGAGCACCGCGGGTCGCGGGCAGAGCGGGTATGGGACGAGGAACGCATGAGCACCCCGGCGCAAGCAGGTGAGCAGAAGGATCGATCACTTCCGCATATATGTAGTAACCTCTGAGTGCATTTATGGAATGGAGGATGCCATCCCCCGGCTCGCTCGCTCCCTAACAGCTTACGCGGCCGCCCTGGGTTTCACCTTGGTGGCAGTAGGGCTCACGGCCTACATTCCCCTTTTCACGCCTATTCCCTGGGTACTGCCCTTCCTCGCTGTCGCGACGGCCGCATGGATCGGGGGCATCCCTCCCGCCATTGTGGCTATAGTGCTCGCGACCTGCGGCATCTATGGGTTGATCCTCGGACCCGCCAGCCACCATTCCCCGGCCGGCCTCGCCCAAGCGCTTGCCTTTGGCCCTATCGCGTTGTTAATCGCGGGCTTGGTCACCCAGCGGAATCGCGTCATGTCATTGCTGAAGGCCAGCGAGATGCATTACCGGAGCGTGACGGAGACTGCATCAGATGTGGTCATCACCATCGATAGCAAGAGCCGGATCTTGTCCATCAACCCGGCGGTCAAATCAGTTCTCGGTTACGAACCCGCGGAGCTGATTGGCAAGGAAATGCCGATGCTTATGCCTGAGAGGTATCGAGAGACGCATAGGGAAGGCATCGCAAGATACCTCGCCACCCGGGTTTGCCACATTCCCTGGACCGGTGTGCAGCTGCCGGGGCGCCGGAAGGATGGTGAAGAGATTCCTCTGGAGATCTCATTCGGGTCCTACGAAGAGGAAGGAGAGCAGAGGTTCACGGGCTTCATTCGGGACATCACCGATCGACGTAAGGCAGAAGCCGCCTTGATGCAGAGCGAAAAATTGGCAGCGGTTGGCCGTCTCGCCAGTTCCATCGCTCATGAGATCAATAATCCGCTCTCCGCCGTGATGAACCTGCTCCATCTCTCTGAAAGAAGTGCGGACCTGGAGGAGATCAAACAGTTTTTGGAGCTGGCGCAGAGAGAAGTGCGAAGAGTCGCGGTCATTGCCAATCAGACCCTGCAATTCCACGGGCGTTCGAGCATTCCAGAGCCCGTGAGGAGCGAAGAGGCGGTCAACGGTTCGCTGGCTCTCTACCAAGGACGGCTGCTGAACGCTCAGATACGCGTTGAGCAGCGGCATAGAGCGACGCGGTCGGCTCTTTGTATCGGGGGAGAGATTCGGCAGGTGCTGAATAATCTGATCGGAAATGCTATCGATGCGCTTCCCGCAGAAGGCGGTTCCATTCTCATCCGAAGCCGGGATGCGACAGATCGAAGCAGTGGGCGCCACGGTGTCGTGCTGACGCTGGGTGATACTGGCGTCGGGATGAGCCGAGAGACCCGGCAGAGGGCATTCGAGCCGTTCTTCTCCACCAAGGGACAGGCGGGAACCGGCCTGGGGCTATGGATCTGCTCCCAACTGATAGCGCAGAACCGCGGAACGCTGCGTGTCCGAAGCAGAACGGGCTCTGGGCGAACTGGCACAGTATTCATGCTGTTCCTTCCGGATGCGAGCCCATCCGGCGACGGTGCAAGCCCGATGGTGCATCAGAACGCCATGCAACCTGAGCTTCCTGCTCAACGGGTCCACTGATCCTTCTAGCGCCCGGCATTCAGCGTCTGCTTGAGGCAAATACGAGCGCTACACGGCGGTCGATTCAGACTACTCGAACGCTTGCGATGGATCTCTGCATCCGAAGGGGAAGCAGCCTCTATTGAGGTAGATCCGGAGATCTCCAATGAGCGACCTTCGCCCGGGATTCGTGCAGGTCCGTGGCGCCCGTGAACACAACCTCAAGAACATCGATGTCGACATACCGCGAGACGCATTAGTTGTCTTTACCGGAGTCTCTGGTTCCGGGAAGTCTTCGCTCGCTTTTGCAACGCTTTATGGTGAAGCGCAGCGGCGATATCTGGAATCGGTCTCTCCTTATGCGAGACGGCTATTTCATCAGATGGCTGCTCCTGAGGTTGACTCGGTCGAAGGGCTGCCCCCGGCCGTGGCACTGCAGCAGCAGCGTGGCTCACCGACAACACGCTCAAGCGTAGGCAGCGTGACAACCCTGTCGAACCTGCTGCGCATGCTCTACTCTCGCGCGGGTGATTATCCCAAAGGGCAACCCCTGCTGTATGCCGAGTCGTTCTCTGCGAACACCGCGGAGGGCGCATGCCCGACGTGCCATGGGCTCGGCCGGATCTATGAGGTCACCGAGAAGTCGATGGTGCCGGACGATTCGCTCACCATTCGAGAGCGGGCCGTGGCAGCGTGGCCGACTGCCTGGCAGGGCCAGAACCTGCGCGACATCCTGGTGACACTTGGCTATGAGGTCGACAGGCCATGGAAGGAGCTGCCCAAGAAGGACCGAGACTGGATTTTATTCACGGATGAGCAACCGACGGTGCCGGTCTATGCCGGACTGACGCCCACGGAGGCGCGGCGGGCCTTGAAGCGGAAGGAGGAGCCGAGCTATCAGGGGACCTTTACCGGTGCCCGGCGCTACGTTCTTCAAACGTTTGCGAACACGCAAAGTGCGCTGATGAAGAAGCGTGTCTCCCAGTACATGCTGAGCCGTGAGTGTCCAGAGTGTCACGGGAAGCGCCTGCGAAAAGAATCTCTGTCGGTTACGTTTGCCGGGCTGGACATTGCCGAGATCTCCCGCTTGCCGCTCAAGCGGCTCGGGCAGCTACTCAGCCCTTACGTTAGGGGAGCCGGAGATGCCCGGATGCGGAAGACGCACCCAGAGAAATTGGAGGTGATTCACCGGATTACAGAGGACCTTTGCGGCCGCTTACGCGTGCTACTCGATCTGGGGTTGGGCTACTTGAGCCTGGAGCGGAGCACGCCGACGCTTTCTCCGGGAGAGTTGCAGCGCCTGCGACTGGGCACCCAGGTTCGCTCCAATCTGTTTGGCGTCGTCTATGTCTTGGATGAACCGTCCGCCGGACTTCATCCTGCGGATACGCAAGCGCTGCTGCGGGCGCTTGATGGCCTGAAGGCGAGCGGCAACTCTTTGTTCGTCGTGGAACACGAGGTGGATGTGATCCGGCATGCCGATTGGATCGTCGATGTCGGTCCTGCCGCCGGGTCGCAGGGCGGCGAGGTGCTCTATAGCGGACCGTATGAGGGATTCGAAGGGGTGGCAGGGTCAGAGACGGCACGACACCTGTTCGGCAGAGACAAGATGGAACCGCGCACTCCGCGGCGGTGGACTGGCACGCTTCGCTTAGAGAATGTCACGCGTAACAACCTGAGGGAATTGACGGTCGAGTTTCCGCTGGGCGTTCTTACGTCTGTCACCGGGGCCTCCGGCTCCGGCAAGTCGACTCTTGTGAGCCAGGCACTCGCTGAACTTGTTGCGGCCGCCCTGGGACAGGAGGTGGCGCCCGAGGCGGCAGAACAGGACGAGATGGCGCATGACCTGGTCCTTGCGACGGAAGGAAGGGTTGCCGGCGGTCTGGAGCGGATCGACCGCCTGGTGCGCGTGGACCAGACACCGATAGGACGCACGCCGCGATCCAATCTTGCAACATACACTGGGCTCTTCGACTCCGTGCGGAAGCTGTTTGCTGCGACTCCGGCGGCACGCAAGCGACACTATGATGCAGGGCAGTTTTCGTTCAACGTGGCGAAGGGACGATGCCCCCACTGTGAAGGCGAAGGGGTGGTGTGCGTGGAGCTGCTCTTTCTGCCTAGCGTGTATGCCCCGTGTCCCACCTGCAAAGGCACGCGCTACAACGCCAAGACTCTGGAGATCCGGTATCGCGATAAGACAATCTCTGATGTGCTCGCGATGACGGTGAACAGCGCGTGGGAGTTTTTTCTGGAAGAGCCATCGGTCGCCCATTCGCTGGATGTTCTGCGCGAAGTGGGATTGGGGTATCTCCGTCTTGGGCAGCCCGCCACGGAACTCTCAGGGGGAGAGGCGCAGCGCATCAAGTTGGCCTCGGAACTGCAGCGAGCGCAACGCGGGCGAACTCTCTACATCCTGGACGAGCCGACCACGGGACTTCATCCAAGCGATGTCGATCGCCTGTTGACACAGCTCGACCGTCTGGTCAGCGGCGGCAACACGGTGATTGTCGTAGAGCACGACATGCGCGTCGTCTCGGCAAGCGACTGGGTGATTGACATCGGACCTGGAGCCGGTGACGAAGGCGGCCATTTGGTCGCCCAGGGGACACCAAACGAGTTAGCCGAGATGAAGGCGAGCTGCACAGCCAGGTATCTGAAGGACTATCTCACAGGAAGACGTCAGGACTGAACTGCCATAGGAACTGCCGGCGAGACCTGGCGTCGACAGGCGAGTGGGGCGGTACTGGAGCGCTCACCGGTACAAGTAACTGACGCGAGCTGGTGACGGGAATGAATACGACTCCGCCGCCCCTGTGAGTCGATTGAGCCGAGAATTGTACCTTGGGATGAGCTGATTGTGGAGCAATAACCGGGGACCTCCTCAGATTCTCAGATGGCCGGCAACTACTTGCCTCGATAGAGTTCTGTTTCTGTTACGTGAAGCGCCTTCGATCCGACTAAAGTTCAATTCCCTGTATCAAATCTCCGCGAGATCCCGCTGCGATGTGAGATTATGCTTGCCGATCGGCTTTGGCGGCTTTGTTGGCCGACACCAGGCGGATCGAATCCCAGGGGGGCCAAAGTGATGAAGCAGGAAGTTATCAGGGTAGGATTTGTGTGCGCGCTATTGTTCGTGGCGGTTCAGGCCGGCCACGCGCAGGAACCGGATCAGATGGACAGCTCATTCCTGAAGAGCGTTCATCCGAAGATGCACCTCAAGGCGGCAAATGGAAAGAGCCTGAATGCGAATAAGAAGGATGGCATCACGGGCGTCGACACCACTACTACCTTCAACGGCAGTTTCAACACCGACGGCTACGATTCGTCGGGCAATTTGCAGCACCAGTGGTACTACAACATGCTCGGCCAGTCTCCGGATGGAGGGAAGACGACCGTCTTCCAATCGCCGATCATCCCAGTGTCGATCGAGTTGCTGGATGCGAGCGGAAAGCAGCGCTTCGTCAACGGTCATCCGCTCTTCTCTGATGTGACGCCGTTTGTACAGCCGGTGCAGAACTCGCCGGTTTTCCAGCCCTTCACCTACACGAGCAGCGGAGTTCCGACGCAGTACACCGATGCCGTGCAGCGCGCCGAGTTTCACCACGGAAACAGCGACAATTGGCACACGCTGCTTTCGCCTGTGGTTCGTAGCGGCTACGTCATGAAATTGCCGTTTGGCTCGTATCGTTTCGCACTGAATCCAGATGGCACCTGCTGCCGATTCATTCTGGCCGACGCCGACACATTCTCAAACAAGCTGATCCCGCCATCGGCCCCGGATTCCTCCACCGTCATCGGCAATGCCGAGATCACCGGTGCGATGACGACGAAGGATGTCACCACAACCCTGTTTCCGAACGTGTTTCTCTATCAGGGCAACCCGAACAACTGCTGCATCCTGGGCTTCCATACCATTGATGTGGAGGCAGGCGATCCGAGCAATGGCAACCTGCAGCGGTGGTATGTCTTGAACTACTCCAGCTGGATCTCCCCGGGACT
>JAOAPJ010000134.1 GCA_025462805.1 Acidobacteriaceae bacterium | reverse complement strand
GATTAATATGGCGGTTGACGTTGAAGTAGGTGATGTCCCCGTGCAGTGACTCGCGCACCCAGTTAGCCAGCCAGCCCACAGCCAGCACATCTGCGCTGCGATAGAGCGCGACACCCTCATCGAAGTTGAGCCGTTGGCCGCCGAAGACCTTCTCGGCGATCGGCAAAAGCCGCGCGTCATGCGTGCGGAAGTCGCTCTTCGGAGAGGGGCTGCGTTGCGTCAGGCTCACTGCTCGATTTTACGCCGCTCCTGAACTCGACGTGACGCAGGGGTCAGGATCCTGCAAAACAGCACTGCCCACCTCCTAGCCGCCTCGCCCACCGGCAAGCGGCGGAGCGGGCTGGTACTATGCCTTGTCAGCATTCACTCGACTCGCGTTCGAGACCGCACCCGAAGATGCTCTGCTTACTAGCCCGGAAAACCTGCGTTGTTCTCACGCTGCTGCTTCCCGCGGGCGCGCGGGCGGCGCAGGCGCCGGTGCTTCCTAACGTCAGCTTTTACAACCTGAACAAACAACGGATCACGCTTCCTGCAGATCTGCATAGCGACCGCAACCTGCTGCTGCTCTACTTCCAACTCACACAGCAACCCCAAGTGGATGGCTGGAACAGCGCGATCGAGCACTGGCACAGCATCGATCCTTCTCTGATGGCATACACCTCGCTCGTCTCTCCGCAAAAGAACATCCTCGCGCGCTGGTGGCAGAACGCCTCGATCCGCAGCAGCTCGCCCGATAACCATCGCTGGAGCACGACACTGCCACTGTATGTGGACAAGCGTTCCTTCGAGCGGCAGCTCGGCATTGATTCTGAAAATCAGCCCGTCCTATTGCTGCTGGACCGCAGCGGACACGTTCTCAACAAAGTCGGTGGTTCGGCGACGGAGGGCAACCAGGCGCTTGTAAGAGCAGCCCTGCAGGCCGCAGGGTCGCCGCCTCTGACCCCAGTTAGCCATGCCACGCCGCCGCACAATGCAGAAGCCGCGTCACCTCACCACTGAGAGCTGCCTGCGCATCACCAGTGCATCGGTATTGTCCGCATAATAACCACGGATGCGCCCGGTCTGCTCATATCCCAGACGTTCGTAGAAACTCTGTGCGCCGCGGTTATCTACCGCCACTTCGAGGGTGATGGCGATACATGCCAGCTCTCCGAACTTCGCGTCAGCCGCCTCCATCAATGTGCGTCCGATGCCCAGACGGCGCAGCTCCGGCGCAACATCAATGGTGATGAAGTGGCCGAGTTTGCGCCCCCTGTCCAACTGCCAGTCGATCACGCAAAAGCCGGCAATGCCCTGCTTGTAGTTGTGCTTCGCGGCTAACGCTGCATCGATCTCGGCCACGATGGTGGTGCTGCGCAGATGCCGCACGAAATAGTAGAGCTCAGCGCGCGAATAGGAGATCTGCGGCGGAAAGCAAAGCGCATCCAGGCGCTGGAGTTCCGGTAGGTCCTCCGGCCTGAATGCGCGTAAGGTGACGGCGGAGGGGTTTACCGAGTGCCTCCAACTCCCGTCCCGGGTTTGGGAGCAGAAGCAGAGGCCTGCGGTTGCACCACTACCCCGTTGTAGAGCGAGGCGGCCAGTAGCCGTCCGCCATTGGAGCGCACTCCGCGCACGTGCCAGCCGGCGTCCCACCATTTCCAGCTCTTGTCGGCATCGTTCACCGCCATCACCCAGGTCGAGCTCCAGGAGGTGATGACAATGCGCTTCAGATCGGCCTCGTATTCGATGGCACTGATGTCAGAAAACGGCAGCGTGGACATGAAGCTCCAGTTCGCGCCTTTGTCTGTGCTGTAGTAGACCCCCTCGCGGCCGCCGATCCACATGCTGCCGTTGGGTGCCAGAGTACTGGTACGCACAGTCGTCAGCTTGCCGGGCAGCGGCACGCCCTGCCAACTCTTGCCGCCGTCCGGAGAGATTGCAATGCCTCCGCGACGTGTGGCGAGCACATCCTGGCCAACCGCATGCACGCTCAGGTAATCGTTCTGCCCGAGCACAGGGCCGCCCCTCCAGACTTTGCCCTGATCGCTGCTGGCGAAGACGCCGGCAGTGGTAGCCACAAACCAGGTCGGCTGGCTCAGATCTAGGGCATTCACGCGGCCATCGATCTCACCCGCCGGCTTCTCGATCGTCTTGATCGTCTTCACGCTCTTACCCTTGCGCTTGACGTAGACCGCCTTCTCTTCCGTCTTGACCACGCGTCCCGCGGACTGCCAGTGACCTCCCTGCCAGGCGAAGACACCATGGCTGGTGCCGGCCAGCAGCGTGCCATCCGTGCTCTCCGCCAGGCTGAAGACATCGCGCCCGTCCAGCCCTTGGCTCTGCTGCTGCCAGGTGCGTCCCGCGTCGCCCGAGGTGAAGACGCCGCCGTACATCTTGTCGTTGACCACCCCTGCGTAAAGGCGATTCGGATCCTTGACGTCCTTAGCCAGCGCGGCCACCTGCCGCTGCGAGAAGCCCTGGTTTGACTGGGCGAAGCTGACGGCCTGGTCATCGCTCAGGAGAACGCCGCTTCGATCCGTCGCCAGCAGGACATGCCGCGGATTCTTCGGGTCGATGTAGACATCGTTAATGATCACATCCGGCCCGGTCAGGCGAGACCAGTTTGTCCCCGCGCTGGTGGTGCGGTAGAGGCCTTCGGTCGTACCTGCGTAGACCACGGCGTGGTCCACCGGATCCTGCATCAGCACGCGGGTGCGGCGTGCTGTGGATGGAATTCCCTGGATCTTGTGGTACAGCTCACCACCGTTGTCGCTCTTGTATATGCCGGAGCAGGCGCTGGTATACACCGTCTGCGGGGCAGTCGGATCGATGATGATGGAGAAGACGTCGGAATCATCGATCAGGCCCTGCTTGATGTTGCGCCAGTTCGCACCCCCGTCCGTGGTCTTCCACGGCAAATGCCAAGTACCGGCGTAGATCATCTTCGGATCTTTGGGATCGATCGCGATCGATTCCACCTCGTGCAACTCCGCACTGCCGGCCGGGCTGATCTGGTCCCAATGCAATCCCCCATCTTCGCTGCGGAAGATGCCCTTGAGGGTGCCGGCAACCAGCATCTTTGGATCAGAGGCAGCCTGCGCCAGCGCACGGATCGACTGACCGTCCATAGCCGGCAC
>JAOAPJ010000110.1 GCA_025462805.1 Acidobacteriaceae bacterium | reverse complement strand
CGGGCTGGAGCCTGGCGCGCGCACGATGCGGTGCCAGACAGCTCTCTGCAGGCGTGCCTGTACTCAATGGTAAGAGGGTGAGGGGAAAGGGTCAAACCAGGGGCAGGTGTGGATATGCGCGGGCGTGGGGGAGCCGCGGTCAGCTACCGGTCGAACTGGGGGGCAACCCCCGGAGACAGTCTTCGTCGCCGAATCGATCAGGCGGCGGCTATCCGTTCCGAGGGAAGCGCCGCGCGAACCCGCGCGGTGAAGCGTGGGTCGGAGGCGCCGCAGGCGAGGAAATTGGCGCGCGCGAGGGTCAAGCTCAGCGCGCCGTTCGGGCCGCCGCGCACCACGTCCGCATCGCTCTCATCCTGGCCATCGTCCTGCCACCAGCAGACGGGGCACAACTCGAAGGCGCCGGGGGTGCACAGGGTCCGGCAACCACAACAAAGGCAGCGCACAGTCACGACATGCATAGCCCTTCAGACGCAATGTGTGTAGCGGAGTTTCAGAAAAAAGCGGACAGGGTTCGTGACCTTAGTGATCGATCCCAGATTCCGGAAGGGGAATGGGCGCTCCCGGTGAGGGAAGCGCCCGAGGACCGCGTGTTTACTTGCTCGCTGGCGTGAACAATTCCAGCTTCACCTTCCAGGTGACCTCGGCTCCCGGCTTCAGCGTGACCATGCCGGTATCCGTGCCATGCCACTCTTTCCCGAAGGGGTCGGCGAAGTTGAACTGCTCTTCGACGGCGGCGAAGTTTTTCCCTGGATCGGTGGGTGCATAGACCTGCACGGTCTTGATCTCGGGCGACTCGCCGATCACGTGAATGCCGTAGTTTGCCTTGGGATCGATCAACTGGACGTCGACCCCGCCGTCGGTGCGGTTGAGCTTTGAAAAGTTGTCGTCGAGGAAGTCGCCCCCGAGCGGTTTGCCGCCCGGCGCGGTGTAGTCGTATTTCGTGCCCTTGACCGGCTTCAGCTTGCCGGTGGGGAAGACGTCGTCATAGTTGTTGACCACCGCGAGCTGCGCCGCCGGGATGTGCAGCCGCACCTGCGTGCGGTCGCCGCTCGGGATGGCGAAGTAGGGGTGCCAGCCAATGGACATCGGCTCCGGCACATCGCCGACGTTCTTTGCGGTGATGGTAGTGGTGACGTCCTTGCCGGAGAGCTCGATGGAGAAGGTTAGGTCGGTCTTGGACGGCCAGCGCCCACCGAAGTCGCCGGCGTGGATGATGCCGGTCACCGTCTGGCCGTCCGGCGTGGCGGTCACCTTCACGTCCTCGACCTTGACGTCATTAATCAGCCCGTGAATGGAGTGCAGCTCGGCACCCGGCTTCTTACCGGAAAAGTTTGCGGGTAGCGTCAGCTTCTTACCCTGCCACGTCGTCGTGATGGACTGCTTGTCGTCCGACAGCTTGCCGCGGATGCGGTTCGGGTAGGGCACCAGGAACGCTCCGCCGAAGCTGAAGGATGCGTTGCCGAACTTGTCGGCATCACTCCCGTTCAGCTTGCTCTTCGCCTCGTCGAGCGAGGGCGCGAAGAACACATCGGTCTTGCCGCGGCCCGGGATGTCCGCCGTTATCTGGAAGAGGTTCATGCCGCGTCCGGGGATCACGGTGGCGCTGGTGAATTCGGGCTGCTTGCCACCGGCGGCTGGCTTGCGTTCGAGCGTGACGACATCCTCGCCGTTGATCTGCGTCTTGACGGCCACAGCCTGCGGGTTCGTCGTCTCCGGCGCGGGTGCGGTGGACTTGCAGCCGCCGGCGAGCAGCAGGGTGGCGGCGAGCAGGATGGCGGGCGATACATGCTTTCGGCTGAAGCCAGGTGCGGATACTGACATGAATTCCATTCCTCTGATTGGTCCCGGAAAGACGGGAAGTATAGGCATCGCAACGGCCAAGCCGCCCGAAGCGCACCCATTCTACGCTGAGGCTGGTGCGACCATGCGCGAGCGGATGCTGACAGGCTTGCGAGCATCAGCGACGATTCATCCGCTGGAGACTGCGCGACTGCTGGCGAGCCGTCGTGCAGATCCCGGCCGTTCGTGAATGTCACCAGCAAGTGAATGGAAGATGCAACTGGCCGTGGCACCCCACGGCGCGGGATACTGTCGAGCATGAGCCGGGCCCTACGCAAGAACCGCCTGCTGGGCGACGAGCCACTCACGTCCTCGCGGCTGGAGTCGTTCTCCGACGGCGTGATCGCGATCATCCTCACGATCATGGTGCTGGAGTTGAAGGTGCCGGCGACTGCGGAGCCGCGGGCGCTGGCGCACGCCTGGCCACTGCTCATCAGCTACGTCCTCAGCTTCTTCTACGTCTCGGTCTACTGGATCAACCACCACCATCTGTTCCATCGCGTGCGCCACGTAGATCTGCCGATTCTGTGGTCAAACGTCGCGTTGCTGTTCTTCCTTTCGCTCGTCCCCTTCTCGACGGAGTGGGTGGAGAGCACGCGCCTGAGCTCATTTCCCACCGCGATCTACGCGGGCAGCCTGATGGTGTGTGGCGGCGCCTACTTCGTCCTCGACCTTGCGATAGGCCGCCAGAATATGACCGAGGCGGAGCTTGCAGTGGTACGCCGGGCTGCTCATTTTAAGAATGCGATTGCGATTCTGATCTATGCGGTCGCCATACCGGTGGCCTTCTATTGGCCCATCGTGTCCATGGCGCTCATCTTCGTCGTGGCAATGCTGTACGCCGTCCCGTCGCTGTGGGTCGAACACTTCGCTGATCGCCTCGAGAGGAAGCAGGCGGCGCTTGCCCGCGGCGGCGTCACGCGGCCCGAGCCCTACGTCGGCCCTCCTGCTGGCCATGAGTAGCGGAGACAGATGATAATCCTTGCCGGAGCAGCACGCCTGCGCTGCCGTCGATGCACACTCGATCTGTGGAGAGGACCTACCGTTGACCCTTCGCCGCACGACTCTGCCTGTGAAGACCTCCTGCACGTTGCTACTGCTGGCCACCGCTGCGCTGGCCCCGGCACGCGCGCAGGCTGCCGCGCCCGAAGCCACGCAACGCGTCATGACGGTCGATCGCGTGACCGCAAGCGAGGCGCTGCCCAATGGCATCAGCAT
>JAOAPJ010000102.1 GCA_025462805.1 Acidobacteriaceae bacterium | reverse complement strand
GCTGATTTTCAAGAGCATCAGCGAGCAGCAGGACGAGCAGACCAGCCACTATAAGCCCGCGCCCGCATCGATCACGCTGCCTGAAGCAGAGAAGATGCTGAACGATGCCACGGTAGCGAGAGAGCTCGGCGTCTCCCTTCCGGAGTAGCACTCCCGGTGAGAGACGGCGCCGAGCCCAACGGGTAAGGGCAGATTACGAGCAGAGTCGTCGCCGCCATTGTGGCCTGTTCGCTCAGGGCCGGAGTGGCTTTGATGTGCTGGCAGCATCGCGATACTAGGAGGCGAGATCCAGCCCTGATGTGTGTTCGCGCCCGGACAGGGTGTGGCTCAGCGATCTCTAGTGAGGATCGTCGTGGTCGCGGTGACCCTGCCATCCCTGTTCGTAGCCCTGGTCATGCGCCCGCCGATCCTCATCGCTGCGGTACTTATGATTGTGCTCCTTGCGCCGGACCTTCTTTTGATAGTCCTCGTAACCTTCACGGTTTCCCGTCTGGTAGTAGTTGTTATTCGTATAGTTTGCGCGGGTACGATCGCGATCGCGGTCCTGATCGTGATGGTCCTGGTCCTGGGCAGCAGCCACAAGCAAGGCGCTGACGGGGAATGCTGTAGCCAGACTCAAGGTCAAGGCAGATCCTAGAGCAACAAGTTTCCATACATGCTTCATCGATCCTCATCTTGCAGGGGGAGATAGCGTCTCCGCCCCTTTGCATAGGATGCCGATTGGCTCAATGTGCCGGTCACACAACGACACTTCTTGCTGAGGTCAGTAGTGGCTTACGGGCAAGAAAGTGCCCCGGGGAGCCGCTGATTTTCTGTAGGCCCGATATGCCGAGATGTGTGGCCACGCCTTCCGGCTTTGGCTGCGAAGCCGCGACTCTACAGAAATCGTAACGAGGAGATAGCGCAACGTCCAGAAATAGTAACGAGCGCAGTTACTGAAGCGAGCTTTCCAGGTCTTCTAAAGCACCTGCTCGATCACGTCAGCCGCTACGCTCGAACCCGGATTCCTGGCCAATGCCTCTCGCATAAAGAGGGCGTTCTCCCGATAGGAGCGATCCTGCAAGACGTTGCGAATAGCTTGTAACAGGGTTTCGCTAGACAGCGAGGCGAGCGATTGGACTTCCCCGACGCGATGGTAAGCGATCCTGCTCGCAACGCCTGGCTGATCAAAGCCCACCGGAATCGCAACCAGCGGTACTCCCAGGGAGAGGGATTCCAGCACCGTGTTGAGACCGGCGTGGGTGAGGCACAGCGACGCGCGCGCGAGCAACTCGAGCTGAGGCGCTTCCGGCACCACAATGGTGTTGGATGGAATCGGCCCCAAACTGCTGATGCTGAGGTTGCTCCCAATTGACAGGACAAGCTGAACGTCGGGCAGTTGGCTTGCTGCATTGAGGATGGCTCGGAAGACATGATCGAGACCGTTGAGCAAGGTTCCCATGGACGCGTAGATCAGCGGCTTGTCTGAGAGGTTTTCCCAGGGGAACGGAATCTCTCTTCGGGCCGCCGCCGCATGCAGAGGCCCGGCGTGGCGGAAACTGGCCGGCATGGGAGTTCCGGGAAAGTCAAAGGCCATGGGCGTCTGCGTAATCGTTGCCAGTGGGGAGAGCGTGGAGTGTGGCGTATCCCAATCGATGGAGATCGCGTGCTCCTCGGCCCAGGATTGTGCGACCTGCTGGACGGGCGCGAACACTGTGGTGATCCTTGCTGCTGCCTCGGTATTTCTGGCGATGGCCGCTTGCGTCGTCTCATATTTTCCGGGAAAGAGGCACGGCGGAGTTATGCCCGAGAGATCGATATGGAGTACGTTCCAGATGTGCACATAGGGCAAGCCCATACTCATCGCTACGAGCTCTCCATAGAAGTGGATGGTGTCGATGATCAAGGCATCGACGTTCACGGTTGACAGCCTCTCCGGAAGACCCCGCAGCATCGCGGCACATCGACGCGGGTGCATCTGCTGAAACGAGTAGCGGACTACATCCTCGCCTCTCAGTGTTGCCAGATGTGCGTAGTCGGCTGGCGTAGCACCCAACGGATAATCCTGTTCCGCGAAGGATACGAAGTCCATCCCGGCGGCACGGACCGCTCGTTCTACGTCGAGAAGACCGAAGAAGATGATCTGGTGTCCGCGGGATTTCAACTCCCTGGCAAGGGCCAACATCGGGTTCAAGTGACCAGCCAAAGGCATGCTGATGAATCCAAGTCTCAAGAAGACCCCTGCCGGCCGGAAATGACCGGACTAGTTTTACCATCACGCAAATCGCCTGAGTCTGCTTGTCGAAACTGACGATGGCGGCGTTTTGAGCGGCCGTCTGGAGCCGGATTAGACGCGCTCAGCAGTGAGGATGAGGAGCAGCAGGATGCGTTTGAGGGCGAGCTCGCGGTGGGCGGCGTCGTACCACTCCTGCCGGGTGTGAATGCCGCCGCCGTCACCGCCGGCGCCGATGCTGACGGCGGGGATGCCGAGCGAGAGTGGAATGTTCGCGTCAGTGGAGGCGATGCGCGGCTCGGTGCGGATGCCGAGGTGGCGGTCGACGGCGAGGAGATCTTCGTAGAGGGTGGCGCCGCGCGGGGTTGCCCCGAGCTGGCCGGCGGGGCGATTGCCGATGCGTTCGATGGTGAAGGAGGCCTGAGCACGCGAGCGCGTTCTGCCGCTCATGGTGCCGCGCAGCTCGGCCGCGGCGGCGTTGGCGGCGAGCACGGCATCCTCGATGGCGCGGTGCAGCTCGACTTCGAGGCAGACCAGCTCTTCGGCGGAGGTGGAGCGGAGATCGAAGCGGGCGCTGGCCGTCTCGGGAATGGCGTTGACGGAGCTGCCGCCTTCGATGGTGCCGATGTTGAGGGTGGTGCGCGGCTGGCGCTGGTGGTTGGTGGCGGAGGGCGCGGTGAGGGTGGCGATGGCGTGGCTGAGGATGGCGATGGGGTTGGGTGCGCCAGCATCGGTCCAGGAGTGGCCGCCAGGGCCGGTGATGGTGGCGAGAAAGCGCCGGCTGCCGAGCGCTTCGGTGACGGCGACTTCGTGACCTGCACCATCGAGCACGATGTGTGCGGCGATGCGGTCGCGCCAGGGCGAGTGGTGATAGAGGTAGCGCATACCGCGCAGATCGCCTTCGCCCTCTTCGCCGACGTTGGCGACGAAGAGCACGGGGCAGGGCAGAGCGACGGAGGCATCGACGAGTGCGGCGGCAATGGCGAGCAGGCCGGTGACCCCGGCGGCGTTATCGCAGGCGCCGGGAGCGACCAGGCGAGTACCGCTGAGCTGGGGGTCTAGCTCGGTGCCGGCGGGGAAGACGGTGTCGATGTGGGCAGAGAGGACGACAGCGCACTGGGACTGGGCGGGAGATGCCTCCTCATCCTGCGCGGCAGGCTTGGGCAGCAGTCCGATCACGTTGCCTTCCGGATCGATCGCGGTATCGGCAAGGCCAATGGCGGCGAACTGCGCCAGCAGCCAAGCGGCGCGCTCAGTTTCGCCGAAGGGCGGCGCCGGGATGCCGACCAGGGTGCGCTGCCAGTCCATGAGCAGGCCATCGCTGAGATGGAGCCAGCGGAAGGCCTGATGAACACGTCGCTGCGCGGCTAGCTGCGGCACCCGGCCAAGCGGGTTCAGGGAGAGGAACGACTGCATGCGTACCTTCAGCCAAGGGTAGCATCCGGGTAGTGGACGGAGTGCAGGTAGAGGCCGCGGGCCGGGGCGGTGGCTCCGGCGGCGGTTCGTTCGCGGGCGGAGAGCAGCGCGGGGAGATCGGAGGCGCGGCGCTGGGCACGGCCGATCTCAAGAAAAGTTCCTACCAGGTTGCGCACCATGTGGTGGAGGAAGCCGGTGCCGAGGACGGTGTAGATGAGGAGATCGCCCTGCTGCTGCCATGTGGATTGGAAGAGGGTGCGAACGTTATCCACAGCGGTGCTGGTCTGCATGCGCGCAGTGCGGTCGGGGTCCGCGGCGGCGAAGGAGGAGAAGTCGTGGGTGCCGAGGACGAGCGGCGCGGCGCCCTGCATGGCTTCGAAATTGAGCGGCCAGTTGAGCGCGTAGACGTAGCGTGCGAGGGGCGGCGGGCAGATCTCTGCGCGGTAGATGCGGTACTCGTACTGCTTGCTGATGGCGGAGTGACGAGCGTGGAAGCCGGGCGGTGCGTGCTGCGCAGAGAGCACGCGGATGGCCGGGGGAAGCGCGCGGTTGAGCGCGCGCTGCAGGTTCTGCGGAGGGATGGGAGAGGCGAGCGCAACGGATGCGACCTGCGCGAGGGCGTGCACGCCCGCGTCGGTGCGGCCGGAGCCTTGCGGCAATGTGGTTTCGCCGGTGACGCGCGCGAGGGCGGCAGCGAGCTCGCCTTGAACGGTGGAGAGGCCGGGCTGCACCTGCCATCCGTGGAAGGCGGTGCCGTCATAGGCGAGCACCAGCTTCCACGTCTGACGCGGGATGGTGCTGCTGGGGTCTTCACTGTCCGCGGCTTCGCTGGTGTTGTGCAACTCCATAGGCAGGCTGAGGATAGCGCAGACGCCGACGGGTGCTGCGATATACTTCCGGTGCTGCTTAAGAGAGAACAGAGTTCGGGCGCGCGTGATGTTTTCCAGGGAACACGCAGCAGCATTCGAACGTAAGTACAGCCAGGCGCCACGGCTATCCGCGACAGAGGGTGCGTCCCTTGTGCGTGGATTTCGGCGAGAGCCGGAGTCCCGGGAGTGGTCTGCGCCGTCTGTGTTGTGAGTCTGTCTTGTAAGGCTGTGCTGTCACACAGGAAGTTCGACCAGCGGGGGCAAATGGCATCTTCGATAAAGCAGGACACGCAGCAGACGCGCAGGAGCGATGGGTGGAGCGGACGGCGATATGCGGGGTGGGCAGCCATTGCGGCGACACTGCTCTCGGCGTTTGCACCGATGGCACAGGCGCAGCAGCAGATCGATCCCGGCTCAGCCACGAGGGGCCTACCGCCGGAGCCGCCGCCGAACGCGACGCTGCCGCTCTACATGCGGCCGAGCGGGCGTGATTTTCGCAAGACGCCGCTGCCCTTTCCGAATCCACTGGCGCCTTATCGTTCGTCCAGTATTGAGCCGCCGAATGTGTTCAATTCGCCGCGACTGGCGGATCTGGTGCGCGGCGGGAAGATCTATCTGAGCCTGAGCGACGCGATCATGCTGGCGCTGGAAAACAACTTCGATATTGCGATAGCGCGGTACAACCTGGATATCTCCGATACAGATATTGTGCGTGCGCAAGCGGGCAATTCGCTGCTGGGCTCCCCGGCGGGCCTGGTGACCGGGACGCTGGGCGGCAACAGCGCGACGACGGCTTCGGGAGGCGGTCCGGGTGGAACGTCGGCGGGCGCGTCCGGGGCCGGAACGGGTTCGAGCGGCCTGGTGTTGACGGCAAATGGACAGGGGCCGGCGCCGAGCATCTCGGACCCGCTGCTGACCGGGACGATGCAACTGGAGCGCGCGACGACGCCGGAGCCGAACTCGTTCATCACCGGCGCGCCAACGCTGATCGCGAATACGAATGTCTACAACTTCCAGTACCAGCAGGGCTACCGCACGGGAACGCTGCTGACGGCCGGCTTCCAGAACACGCGGGCCACCACGAATAGCTTCCGCAGCGGTTACAGTCCGGAGCTGCAGTCGACTTACAAGGCGACGGTGACGCAACACCTGCTCGCCGGCTTTGGGCCGGGGGTGAACCTGCGCTTCATTGTGCAGGCGAAGAACAACCGGCGCATTACCAACTCGGCCTTCCGGCAGCAACTGCTGTTTACGGTCAACCAGGTGGAGAACATCTATTGGGCACTGGTGAGTGCGTACGAGAATGTGCAATCGGCACAGCGCGCGCTGGACCAGTCGACGCAGGTGGCGTCGGATGATCGGAAGCAGTTGCAGATCGGCACGCTGGCGCCGCTGGATGTGCTGAACGCGGATAACCAGGTGGCGCAGGACAAGCAGACGCTGATCACGGCGGAGTCGAACCTGGAGTATCAGCAACTGGTGATGAAGCAGGCGATTGCGCGCAACCTGAACGATCCGGCGCTGTCGGCCGCGCCGGTGATCCCGACGGATCGCGTTTCGCTGGTGGAGATGCCGGAGGAGACGGCGGCGGTGGAGGACCTGGTGAAGCAGGCGTATCAAAACCGTCCGGAGATCGAGCAGGGGGTGCTGAACCTGAAGAACGACCAGATCACGTTGAAGGGCGTGAAGAACGGGTTGCTGCCGACGGTGGACGTGTATGGATTCTATGGATCGACGGCCTTGGGCGGCGCGGCAAACCCTGCGTGCAGCATTGCAGCGAACGGGCCGCAGGGCTGCCAGATTGTTCCGGGCAATTATGGGGATGTATTCACGGGCTTGTTCAACGGCAACACGCCGGATCGGGGCGTAGGGGTGAACATTAATATCCCGCTGCGCAATCGGACGGCCCAGTCGCTGCATTCGCGGTCGCTGCTGGAGTACCGGCAGGATGAGCTGAAGCTGCAGCAGCTGTATACGCAGATACGCATCGAGGTGATCAATGCGCAGTACGCGCTGACCAACGATCGCGCGGCGGTGCAGGCTGCTTCAGCTACGCGCGAGTACAACGTGCAGGCGCTGGATGCGGAGAAGAAGAAGTTCAAGTATGGGGCTTCAACCACGGCGCTGGTGCTGCAGCAGGAGCGCAGCCTGGCGGCCGCAGAGAATACCGTGACCTCGACGCTGGGGACCTATGCGCGGGATCGGGCGTCGCTGGAGCAACTGCTGGCGAACACGCTGACCAAGTACAACATCAACATCGAGGAGGCGGTCGAGGGCAAGGTGACTCAGCAGCTCTCGATCCCGGGACTGGAGCCTGCTCCACAAGCGCCGGGCGCGAGTCTGCCTTCGCAACGGGAGCAGTTGCAGAAGTCGAAGGATCAGCCGGCGACGCCGCCGCAACCTCTGACGCCACCGCAGCAGATGCCGCCACCACCGCAGCAGATGCCGGCACCACCGCAGCAGATGCCGCCACAGCAGAATCAGCAACCGCCGCAGTAGCGACAGGGGCCGGAAGCCGATACCACTTCCGGCCGTCGCCTTCAGCGGACGGTGACCTGCTCGAGTAGGGTGAAGAACTCGGGGAAGGAGATGTCTGCGGACTCGGCGCCGTGGATGGTGGTCTCCCCCTGGGCGCGCAGTGCAGCGACGGAGAACGCCATGGCGATGCGATGATCGCCGCCGGAGTCGATCTCTGTGCCGCGCAGGTGTTGGCCTCCGGGCACGTCCATGCCATCCTCGACCTCGGTGACCTCGGCACCCATGCGGCGGAGATTTTCCGCGACCAGCGCGATGCGGTCGGACTCCTTCACGCGCAGTTCCTTGGCATCGCGGATGCGGATGCCGTGGCGCGTGTAGGGCGCGATGGCGGCGAGGACGGGCAGCTCATCGATGAGTTGTGCGGCGAGTGCTCCTGAGATGGTGGCGCCGCTGAGGCCGTCAGGAGGTGCGACCAGTTGCACGGTGCCGGCAAGCTCGCCGCTGCGGTGCTCCAGGTTCAGTACCGAGGTGCGGGCGCCGAGCGAGGCGAGGACGTCGAGCAGGGTGGCGCGTGTGGGGTTCAGGCCGAGGTTGTCGAGCAGCAGGCCGGAGTCCGGGAAGAGCGCGGCGGCGCAGAGAAAGAAAGCGGCGGAGGAGATGTCGCCGGGAATGACGGTGCTGACGCCGTGCAGCGACTGACCTCCGGCGATGCTGATGGAGTCGAGCTTGCGCGTGAGCTTGACGCCGAAGGCCTCGAGCGCGATCTCACCGTGGTCGCGCGTGCGCACGGCCTCGGTCACGGTGGTGACGCCGTCCGCCTGCAGCCCGGCGAAGAGCACGGCGGTCTTGACCTGCGCGCTGGGGACGGGTGTGGTGTAGTCGATGGCCCTGAGCGGGCCGCCTTCGATAGCGAGCGGCGCGTGGCCCTCGGTGAGGGTGAGGCGTGCGCCCATAGCCTGGAGCGGCTTGCGGATGCGCTCCATGGGGCGGCGGCTGAGAGAGCTGTCACCGACGAGGGTGTGGCGTCCCTGCTGTGCTGCGAGGAGGCCGGCGAGCATGCGCATGGTGGAACCGGAGTTGCCGCAGTCGAGCGGTTCTGCGGTGGGCACGAAGCGGCCGCCACAACCTTCGATGGTGACGCTGGTGCCGTCGCGTGTGACGGTGGCGCCGAGCGCGGCGACACAGGCGAGGCTGCTGGCCGGGTCGGCGCCGGTGGAGAAGTTCTCGAGCTTGGTGACGCCGTGTGCGAGGCCGCCCAGCAGGGCGTACCGGTGCGAGATGCTCTTATCGCCGGGCAGGCGCAGGCTGCCGAGCAGGTTGCGTGCGGGTGCAATCACGCGAGTGGCGGTGGCTTGAGACAAGCGAGGGGACTCCGATCGACTGGTATGTCTTCAAGTTTAACCGCCACGTGACATTGAACCGCGGGCCAGCCGTCCGCCGACTCGATTGCGCGGGCTGGTGTTGGCGAAAGGGAGCTGCGGGAGGGCTGTATCAGGAGGTCGCAGTGGAGGGCGTGCCGGTGCGAGACATGGCTGACGCAATCGGCCGCGGCGTAGAGGTGCCGGTGGTCTCCGAATCTTGATGCCCCTGGTGTGAAACATGCGAGACGAGAGCCGAATGGAACTCGGCTCTCATCTGAGTTACAGCCCCGATCCAACGGATGCTTGATTATTCGCCGCGGGCGTGCGTTGCTTATCGACAGTAGCCGCCACCCGGGCTTCTGCCGCTTTGGTATCTGCCAGCTTGAGGTCATCATGGAGATCCTGCGAGACCTTCTGCGCATTGACCAATATGTCCTTTGTGTCGACGCCATAATTGGTCGCGAACAATCTGTCCTGGTTAGCATTGTAGGTTTCGATTGCTGCATTCGCTTCAGTCGCTACCTCATGCATAACGGGTGTTACCTGATCGACGGCATCTCTCTGCCACTGTGGCAGCGACTCACGTT
>JAOAPJ010000095.1 GCA_025462805.1 Acidobacteriaceae bacterium | reverse complement strand
GAAAGAGTGTTGCCGTAGGCGGGCATGTTGCCGCCGCCCTGAATCACCTGGCGAACGAGCTGGTCATAGGTGAGGCGGGACGCGACATCATCGAGCGCAGGACCGCGCTGCCCTCCACGGCCGCCGATCTGGTGGCAGTTGCGGCATTGCTTCTCCTGGAAGACCACAGCGCCCTGGCGCTGGAGCGGCGTTGTTCCCTGGATGAAGTGCACGGGAACGGGATCGGCGCTCCACGCCTGCATGTGGGGGCTCCACGGAACGTAGGTGCCCAGATGGGTGAGTGTGGCGAAGAAGACGGCCAGCACCATGACGGTCAGCACAGCGACAGGACGGCGATGCCAACTCTTCTCGCCGACACCGGCCAAGAAGGGGAGGGCCAGCATCATGCCGATGCCAATGACCGGCGCGATGAACATGACGGGAGTTTCGATGGAAGGTGGCAGGAAGGCGAGCGCACTGTAGATCCAGAGGAAGAAGTAGTCGGGCTTGGGCACAGTCTGGACGATGGTGGGATCGGGGACGCCGGTCGGCCCGATGGGCCCGAAGATCAAGGCACAGATCGCCACCGCGAGCAGAATGCCGGCGGCGAACATGGCGTCTTTCCACACGGCGCCGGGGACGAAGGGCAGTCCATGCTTGTGGGAGAGCTCGTTGTACTCCTGAATGTAGGTCTCTCGCTTCACCAGGCGGCCGGGCGTGGGCCACTCGTTGATGCCGAGTTTGAGAACAAGCCAGGTGTGCAGCGAGGCGAAGATGAGCATGGTGCCGGGGATGACGAAGACATGCAGCGCAAAGAAGCGCGTCAGGGTGGCGCCGGCAATGATGGGCCCCCCGAGCATGAACTGCACGAGCTGGCCGCCGACGACGGGGACACGGCTGAGGATAGACGCGCCGATGCCGAGCCCCCAGTAGGCGTCCTGATCGAAGCGGAGCACCTGGCCGGTGAAGGCCATGCCGAGGGTCATGAGCAGCAGGAAGACGCCGAGAATCCAGGTCAGCTCACGGGGGAATTTATAGGCGCCGAAGAGGAAGACCTGCACCATGTGGATGAGCACGACGGCGACCATGAAGTTCGATCCCCAGCCGTGCATGCCGCGCAGAAACCAGCCTAAGGGCAATTGATGATTCAGCACCTGGAGGCTGTCCCACGCAGCGCCTGCGGAGGGGACATAGATCAGCGCCAGCAGGATGCCGGTGGCGATCTGCAACAGGAGCAGCACGAAGCTTGCGCTGCCGAAGACGTACCACCAACTTGCGGTCTTGCTCGGCACCGGGTGCTCGGCGGCCTCTTTTATGAAGCCTTCGAGCTGCAAACGGCGCTCTACCCAATCGTAGGCTTGCTTGTACCAGGGCATGGCAGGATTCCTTGAACCAGTTTGGCGGAGTTGGACAGCGTGGGCATCTGGCCAGCATCGATCAGCAGTTGGTCACCATCCAGCTTGTACTCATAGGTGAAGAGGCCGCGCTCCGGCGGTCCGGCGGCGCGCTCGCCATCCGAGTAATAGACGCCGCCATGGCAGGGGCACATGAAGAGCTCCGACTGTGGGAACCAGCGAACCGGGCAGCCGAGATGCGCGCAGTTCACGGCAAAGACGGTGAATTTGTTCTGCGCTTCACGACGCACGTAGCAGGCTACTTTACTGGTGTCGCCATCCCAATCGTGCGTATGCGGGTTACGATACTGGGCGAGGACGGTTTCGCCTTCGTGGTAGGTATCGACTTTGCCTAATGTGATCCAGGAATTGTAGGCGCCCCTCCTGCGCACGGGGCCGAACAGGTAGCCGATGAACGGAACGGCAATGGCTGCAGCGATCAGGGCGTTGACCGCGAGGCTTACCTTGAACAGAAAGGTGCGCCGGGAGACGCCCTTCTCGCCATCACTGGCCACCTTCTTCGCATGATCTGCAACGGTGTCCTGGTTGGGATCGGGCAGACCGGGTTCCGGATTCATCGCACTCCTCCACTCATCTGCTGCTGATGCTGGCCCTGCTTCGCCTCGGGAGCGGCGGCGCGCTCGGGCGGCGAGCCGTTGTCGGGCTTCTGGGCGACCATAAATGCAACTATGTCGGTGACTTGTTGGGCGGTAAGGGGCTTACCGGGGACAAGACCTCGATAGTCCGGCATGCCGAGGTCAGGCCGGCCCACGATCACGGCGGTGCGCAGCGCCTGCGGCGACATCAACGCAAGGAAGGCAGAATTCAGCACGGACCCTGAGGGACCGATCTTGCCGCCGGCGGGTCCGTGGCAGCGGGCACAGACATTGGCGTAGACCTGCTGGCCGGCCGCGACGCTTCCCTTCCCGTCTTCGGAGTTGGACGGCGCGGCGTAAGAAGGCGGGGACTGGCCATCGAGGGGGTCGCCGTGATGCCAGTTGTCGCGAATACCCTGCACGATAGCGTTCACCTGCTGGTCGGTGAGGTCACCACCGAAGCTGCGCGAGAAGGCGGGCATCATGGTGCCGGGCCTGCCCTGCGCTATGACGCGGACCAGGGTCGCATCATCGACCAGAGCCTGATAGAGGGGCGAGGCGAGCGGGGTCGATGGACCCTTCAAGCCCTCTACTCCGTGGCATGCTGCGCAGTTCTGCGCATACAGCACGGTGGAGGAGAGGATGGCCTCCGGCCGCGGCACTTCAGGACCGGGCGCGGGTTTGCCCGGGGCCTGGCCGCAGCCGCCGGTCAGCAGCGCACAGAAGAGCGCTAGCGCGCCCGCGGCGTGCCTCATCGCTTCTCCTCGTCAGGCGGAGGTGGAACGGACATCTCGACACCCAGCCGAACGGCGAGCGGGACGTCTCGCAGGCGTTGAATGTTTCCCTTCTTCACGACGACCCAGCCCGCCACCACGCCATACCCCACCTGGGTCAGCGCGAACCAGTACCAGTTGATGTGTTCGTCGAAGAAGGGGTTCAGCAAGGGAAGGATAGAGTGCAGCAGGCCGGTCCATAGCGCCGGAGCGATCAGTCCGCCAAGGATGATGGGGTGCCGCGGCATGATGGGTAACAGCGCTCCGTACAGAAGGCCGACGAGGAAGGATGAGGCGGTGTGAATCATGACCGCGATGAGAAATGCGGAGAGGTGGAAGGTGGCGAGCTCGTGCTCGGTGGGGGCGATCCAGCCGGCCACGCCGGCGCCGCCCAGCAGGTTGACCACGTACCAGAGGCTGTGGAAGCGCAGGACGCCATAGATCTCCGCCAGCACGATCATCGCGGTGCCGCCCGCGAAGCCGCCGATGATCCCTGAGCGGACGGGATAGGTCTGGACCGGCATCATGCCGCGGCCGCCGGTCGGCAGCTGCACACGGGTGACGCGCCGGTTTTCGCGCTCGATCGCCCGCTCGACTTCCGTGACCGGCAGGAGTTCGTGTGCCTCATGCGGCAGCACCTGGCGGAACCAGCCGACCACACCCGCCGCGGTCAACAAGAGGCCCAGGGCGGAGACCATGAAATTGGTCACCAGGCCGGCAAAGCTGAGCGTGAGCCCGACAGCCAGCGCCAGTGGCCAGTGGGTGGGCGCCGGCATGGCAAGGACGCTCTCGCCGTCGTGTTCCTGGTGTCCGCGAGCCTGCTCCTGCTGCATGTTCGTGCTCATCGTTCTACCGACCAATCACATACACAACGGTGAAGACTACCACCCAGACTGCATCGACAAAGTGCCAGTAGAGGGCGAGCACTTCGACCTTCCCGGTGTGTTCCGGTTTGAGTGCTCCGGTGATAGCAAACACTAGCACCGTTGTGAGCATGATGAGCCCGACGACGACGTGCGAGGCGTGCAGGCCGACCAGGGAGTAGTACGTGGTGCCGAACAGATTGGCACTGATGGTCAGCCCATAGTGGGTGATGAGTCTGTGCCACTCCTGCGCGGTGCCGAGCAGGAAGATGGCTCCGAGAATGATGGTGAATGCCCACCATGCGCGGAAGGCGCTCATGGCGCGCCTGACCAGCGCGCGCTCTCCCATCACGATGGTGAGGCTGCTCGAGAGCAGGAAGATGGTGTTGAGGATGGGCAGTTCGAGAACCTGCCGCGGCTGCGGGCCATAGGTGCTGCGGCCGATGTTGTAGATGTACGCCACGACGAAGATGACGAAGATTGCGGACTCGGCAAAGATGAGCGAGAACATGCCGACGCGTCCGCGCGAGGGCAGCGGCCAGTCTGGATCGGCGTGGCCGTGAGCAGGACCGGCCTGAATCAAGGGTATCGTGCTCATCGCAGTGACACTCTCCGGGGTTCACTCATCGCTTGATTATCCTTCCTTGTTCCCTGCTGGTTCGCGATCGTGGCTGGTTGGGTCTCAGGCTTCCATGTGCTCGTCCGGATCCTCGGGGTGCTTCAGATCCCACAGCGGGCGGCGACTGTGGACGACCGGCTCGGCGGCGAAGTTGTAGGCGGGCGGCGGCGAGGACGTTGCCCACTCGAGCGTCCAGGCATCCCACGGATCCGGGCCCGCCTTGTTTCCTTTGAGTGCGGAGTGGATCAGGTTATAGACCAGGATGGAGATGGCGATGCCCTGCACTGCCCCGCCGATGCTGACGATCTGGTTCCAGATGGTCCAGCCGCGGTCCGGCTCGTAGGTGTAGATCCAGCGGGGCATGCCCAGGATCCCGGGAATATGCATGAGGTCAAAGGTGAGATGGAAGCCGATGAGGAAGAGCCAGAAGTGCCACCTGCCCATCCGTTCGTCGAGCATGCGGCCGGTGACCTTGGGATACCAGTAGTAGATGCCTGCGAAAAAAGCGAACAGGATGGAGCCGACGATGACGTAGTGGAAATGCGCGACAACGAAGTAGGTGTTGTGCAGTTGCCAGTCGAAGGGCGATACCGACAACATGATGCCGGTGAGACCGGCGATGAGGAACTGAACCAGGAAGGCGACGCAGAACAGCATGGGCACGGTAAAGCGGATTTTGCCTCCCCACATGGTCGCGACCCAGTTGAAGATCTTGATGCCGGTGGGGATGCCGACCAGCATGGTGGAGAGGGTGAAGAACGCGTTCGACACCGACGTCATACCGATGGTGAACATGTGATGCGCCCAGACGCCGAGGCTGACAAAGCCGATGCCGACCGAGGCGGCAACCATGGCTGGATAGCCGAAGATGGCCTTGCGCGAGAAGACGGGAATGACCTCGTTGAGAATGCCGAAGGCGGGGAGCACCAGCACATAGACCTCCGGGTGTCCGAAGATCCAGAAGAAGTGCGCCCACAACACTGCCGAGCCACCCGCCTGGGTGTCGAAGAAATGGCCGCCGAGATAGCGGTCAATCACCAGCATGATCTGCGCTGCGGTAAGCGGGCTGACAGCGATGATCACCAGGCCGGAGGTGACGATGTAGAGCCAGACGAGTAAGGGCATGCGGAACAGCGTCATGCCTTTGCAACGCATGCAGAACGCGGTGGCGATGAAGTTGACCGCCGCACCGATGGAACCGAAGCCGGAGACAATCAGAGAGATGGCCCAGTAATCGGCGGTATGCCCGCGGGAGAAGGCGCGCTCGGTGAGTGGTGCGTAGGCGAACCAGCCGAAATCCGGCGCACTGCCAGCGCCCTGCAATCCCACGCCGCCGATGAAGCTGTAGTAGAGAAGCAGGCCGCCGAAGGTGGTCATCCAGAAGCTGAAGGCGTTCAGGCGAGGAAACGCCATGTCACGCACGCCGAGCATGAGGGGCATGAGGTAGTTGCCGAAGCCGAAGACCAGCGGCATGACCACGAAGAAGATCATGGTGGTGCCATGCATGGTGAACATGCGGTTGTAGACCTCGGGACTGACGAGGTGGTTGTCCGGATAGAAGAGCTGGGCGCGAATGATCAGCGCCTCGATACCGCCCACCAACATAAACCCGAGCGCATAGAGCACATACAGAATGCCCAGCCGCTTGTGGTCCACGGTGACCACCCAGCTATGCAGGTACTCCAGCAGAGTGAGCTGCAGGTCATCGGAACTCGTCCCGGTCGCTGTGACGTCACCCAGGCCGCCGGGAACTGGAATGCTCGATCCTGCCATCTGCGCCCCGCTCTCGTTAACGCAACGTGTTCAGGTAGGTTGTGATTGCATGCACCTCATCTGGCGGCAGGTGCATGGCGGGCATCAGCGAGCCCGGCTTGATAGAATCCGGATCGCGAATCCAATCCTCGAGGTGGTGCGGGTCGTTGGGGGCGGCACCCGAAGCGATGGTCTGACGGCTGGCCAAGTGTGTGAGATCTGGTCCGAACTGCCCGTGTGCGGCGGTGCCGCCAATGGTGTGGCAGTTCATACATGCCTGCGACTCGAAGGCGCGGCGTCCGGTGGCAACCTCGGGATTCTGCACACCGGGCTGCTGCTGCTGCTTGACCCATGCGTCGAACTGCTCAGGAGTATCGACGTAGACGCGCAGCAGCATTTTGGCATGCTGCTGACCGCAGTACTGTCCGCATTGTCCGGCATACAGGCCGGGAATATGGGAATCCATCCACATTTCGTTGATGCGGTTCGGAACCAGGTCTGTCTTTCCCGCCAGCCGGGGCACCCAGAACTCGTGGATCACATCGGCGGACGTGACCTTCAGATAGGTCGGCCGGGGCGAACGCACATCGCTGACTGGAATATGTAACTCATTGGCGGTTGTGATGTGCAGCGACGGATAGCGGTACTCCCACCAGAATTGATGGCCGATCACGGTGACTTCGAGGGCTGCCTTCGGCATCGGCGCATCCTGGATGGCGAAGATCATGCGCGCTGTCGCGAGGAAGAGCACCACCACGATGAGCACGGGAATGATGGTCCAGGAGAGCTCGATCTGATTACTGCCGAAGATCTGGGGGGGTTCGCTGTCATCATCGCCAGGACGCCGACGATAGCGCCAGGAAGCATAGGCGATGAGAGAGCTGACCACGACGAAGATGCCTGCCGTGATCGCCAGCACAAAAAGGGCCAGGCTATGGATCGATCGCGCCGGCGTGCCCACGGGTGAGAAGATGTTGGTATTGGTGCCGTAGGCGAATGCCTGGGACACGCCGGCAGCAGCGCCCAGCAGCAGTGCATTCAACACCCGCCAGAAGACGATCATGAAAGATCGCCTTGCGCGCGTACTTGATGCAGCCATAACTTCAGCATACCCGCACTCTTTCCCTCATGGCTACGCCTACTTCAACCCGCTCGTCACGACCTATTGATGAAAGAGTCCGCTGGATAGTTGCGATGCTTTTGGGCTTGGGCGTGTTGATAAATTTCTTCGACCGCGTGAATTTGTCGGTCGCTCACGATGCGTTGCGCGCGACATTTGGCATCGACGAGGTCGCCTTTGGCTATTTAGCCGGAGCGTACAACTGGACGTATGCGCTCTGTCAGTTGCCGGTGGGCGCATTGCTCGACTCATATGGCGTTACGCTGGTTGGGCGAGCCGGCTCGCTGCTCTGGGGCATCGCGACACTCGCCGCATCGGTGTCGCCCACCTTCGGCACGCTCTTTGCATCCCGCATGCTGCTCGGTGTCGGCGAGGCGCCGATTTTTCCGGCGAATGCCAAGGCCATCGGATTGTGGTTCCCTCCCGAGCAGCGCGGGCTGCCCACCGCCATCTTCGACGCAGCGGCCAAGTTCGCTACCGCCATCGGCGTTCCCATCATCGGCATTCTGCTGCTGCACGTTGGCTGGCGACTCAGCTTCGCTGCGACGGGTGCCGCCAGCCTGGTCTACTTCGCGCTGTTCTGCCGGATCTACCATGATCCGCCTGCTGGGGAGGCACAAATTCCCGGCGAAATGCCTGGTCACCGGACGAGCGTGCGGTTTGGATATCTGCTGCGTCAGCGCAAGGTGTACGGGCTGGTGATCGGCTATGGCGCGTACAACTATGTCTTCTATCTCCTGCTTACCTGGCTGCCCACCTACCTGGCGGTCACGCTCCACATCAGCCTGCTGCACTCTTTTCTGTACACCGGCGTGCCCTGGCTGATCGCCACCGCGACGGACCTGGCGGTGGGCGGCTGGCTGGTGGATGCGCTGCTGCGCCGCGGGCA
>JAOAPJ010000057.1 GCA_025462805.1 Acidobacteriaceae bacterium | reverse complement strand
TGGTGAACACCTTCGTCTCACTTGCGATCGACGTAAAGACGCGCCGGCCCCGCATCGCGAACGTCACCGGAGGCCTCTCCGGCCCGGCCATCAAGCCCATCGCCGTCCGCATGGTCTGGGAGGCGTCGAAAGCGGTCAGGATTCCCGTGATCGGCATGGGCGGCATCACCACGGCAGAGGACGCGGTCGAATTTCTCCTGGCCGGTGCGACTGCCGTCCAGGTGGGCACCGCCTCCTACGCCGATCCACGGGCGGTGGAGCGGCTGGCGAAGTCGCTAGCGTCCTGGTGCCGGGAGAACCACGTGGAGCGCGTCAGCGAGCTGACCGGCGGGCTAAAGCTGCAGTAACGCGTCAGAAATGGAGAAGCGGAGGCGGGGAGCTCCACTTCTCTGTTGCACTCGAATATGTATCTGTGACTGACGGAATCGACTACGCCACGCGGGAGCCGCGATCGCGCCAGTCCAGCGATCGCTCCTGCAGCGAGCGTGCCTGGTTTATAGCTACACCGGTCAGGAACATCGGGGCGGGCGTCGCGATCGCCACCAGCACCCAACAGAGAAAAGAGACGAAAAGGCCCAGGATGGCAGCATCCCGGAGGCTCAGCACGATGGGAACCTGCCACAGGTGCAGCGTCACCAGCGCCCAGTGCTGCAGCGGCTGAACGTGATGGATGATGGCCAGCGCCAGCACGAAGGCTGCAGTCGAAATGGTAGTAAGACCGATCAAGGCTACGTCGACGGTGCGATGAAGACGCTGACGGCTGTGGCAGTAGGCGCACTCGTGAAAGTGCTCCTCATAATCGCCACGCATCGTCGGCGTAATTCCGGAGATGTCATACCGCCAACTGGAGAGGATGTCGCCCACGACCGGGTCGACACAGCCATCCTGGCGTGCGTAAGGCGACGACGCGGAAGCGCCGCTGTCAACATCCATCGAACGTCCGTGGTTGCCAGAAGTCATTTTGGTTAACCCTATGATAATGCTTGGATGTACCCAGAAACCAGAGGTTTCAGGGAAATGGGTACTTTCCCAGGTACTTTTTTCCTAACCGGCCGCTAAGTCTTTTCTTTTTGAACGAATCAGCGACTAGAGAGCAATGGCAGGCAGTGGTTGATGCTGTTCCGCCAGCAACAGCTTGTTGGCCAGCAGGCTCATACGGTCCCGCAGGGCCCGCTCCGCGCTCACCCTGGCCAGAGCCGGGAGATTATTGCTCTCCGACAGGTGCGCCAGAATGACATACGTTGCCTGTCCATCGTAGTTCCGCTTCAGAAACTCGGCGGCGGCCTCATTCGAGAGATGGCCGACGCGCGACATCACTCTTTGTTTGACGCTCCACGGGTACGGACCGTCACGCAACATCTCAGGATCATGATTCGATTCCAGCAACAGCATGTCGCAGCGACGCAATGCGTGGCGCGCATTCGCCGGCATGTACCCCAGATCCGTGGCAAAGCCGATGCGCACGCCCTCCCCTTCGAAGACAAACCCGACCGGGTCCGCAGCATCGTGCGGAATGGTGAACGGCTCAACCTGGATATCGCCGACCGTGAAGTGTTTGCCTGGCTCGAAATAGGCTACGGAGGGCAACGCCGCCGGATCGCGCTCGGGCGTCTCCGCATCTTCGCAGAGGTCCTCGCTTCCAAGCCGGTTGCTCCTGCAACCAGCCGCGCCGGCTGCATCCGAAGCCGGCTCCATGCCAGGGGCCGTTCCCGCGCCCGTAAGCAGGTTGTCACGCTCCTGCGCCACGTCCTCAATCGCGCGTGGGATGGCCTGGGGCGCGGCCTCTTGGCGCTGACGTAACCAGTCTGCGTAGGTCATGCGCTTGCGCGGGTGCATCCAGCGCACCCACGCGCGGTGCGTCATCTCGGTGAAGTAAACCGGCACACCCAGCTTGCGCGCAAGCACCGCAACCCCCTGCACATGGTCCTGGTGCTCATGCGTGATGAGAATGGCGTCCAGCAACCGCGGGTCTTCACCGACCTGATCCATGCGTTTCAGAATTTCGCGGCAGGAGAGCCCTGCGTCCACCAGGATGCGGGTGCGGCTGGTGGCCACCACGGTGCTGTTGCCCTTTGAACCACTCGCCAGCACAGTCATCCGCATCATGGAAAAAAGCATACGCCAAAAGAGGCAGAAAACCAGAGCAAACCAGAGGAAAGCAGACAACGGCAGACTGAGATGGATCACCTGTCCTGAATCTGCTTGGTCTGCAGTTGTCTGCCGTTGTCCGTTGCCGCTACTGCCCGAAGGCGCCCGAGTGCGGCTGCCTCCGCTGCCACTCGTGCAGGCGGGCCCGCGCATCCGTCCGCTGTTCTGGGAAGCGCTCGGCCTGCACCTGCCAATACACCACCGCCTCCAGCTCTCGCGCGCGCAGATAGGGCAACAGTTCGTCCCAGGTAGGGGCATTTGGATAGGTGGCGAGCGCCGCCTCCATGCCTTCGGGCGCGGTTCGTACCAGGCAGGCGATGTCCCATGCCGTCGGGCCGGTACAGGCGTCCTCAAAGTCCGTCCACATCCAGCCCTGCGGGGTCTTCAGCAGGTTTCTCCGGTGCGCATCGCCATGGATGGGCTGGGTTGCCTTGCCGCCGTAGCGCAGCGTCTCCGCCAGCCGCCAGTGGGTTTCGCGCAACTGGATCAGTTCGCCGCCAGAGAGCAGACGCCGCCCCTCCAGGAACTTCAGCCAGCGAGTGATTTCATTGAAGATCTCGAGTAGGGGCAGTTCCCCCTGCGGCGCAACAGCCCGGTATCCACGCATGGCCTGGTGCAGATCGCGCAGCATCGGTCCAGCCTCGGCTGTGGGAATGGAGACGTCGCGATCATGCTCGACCCACTGCCAAAAGCTCATGGTGTAGCCGTCGTACTGGTGCGGGCCGGGCGGGAGCAGGTCGCTGGGCGGCACCACAGGCGCACCCTGTGCGTGTAAGTACGCCGCCACTGACACGTCGCGTCCCAGCCACGCAGCCACGGGGCGGCGCAGCAGTGCCGTCGTGGTGGCCACGCGCGCCAGCAGCGGCGCCGGTCCCAGATGCACCAGCAGATTGGAGCCGTCAGCCACCACTTCTGTTTGGCTGACCGTGATGCCATGCGCCTGCGCCACCTGCTCGGCTGCGTGCAAGGCGCCTACGCTGAGTGCGTCCATGAAAAAGCCTCCTCCAAACAAAGAACAGCACACGAATGCGGACAGCAGTGGAGATCGCGACCAAAAAACCGAGCGGCGCTTCCAACTCTAGAACCTTGCCCATGTTTCGACAGATTCCGAGCAGCCGAAATTTTTTCGGTCGGCATGGTTCCGTCCTGCAGCTACTGGACCTCGTACTCGAAGAATCCCCTTCCCGACTTCCGGCCCAGCCAGCCTGCATCCACCATGCGAATCAGCAGCGGACAGGGGCGATACTTCGGGTCGCCCAGCCCATCCTCCAGCACCCGCATGATATCCAGGCAGACGTCCAGACCGATGAAGTCGGCAAGGGTCAATGGACCCATTGGATGCGCCATTCCGAGCCGGAACACCGTATCGATCGCCTCAGGGGTGGCGACGCCCTCCATCACCGCGAACATGGCCTCGTTCAGCAGTGGCATGAGGACGCGATTGGACACAAACCCCGCAGCGTCGTTCACCTCGACCGGAGTCTTGCCGAGAGCCTCGGCCAACGTCTTCACCGTGTCGAATGTAGCTTGCGAGGTCTGCAGACCGCGGATGACCTCCACCAACTGCATCACCGGCACCGGATTAAAAAAGTGCATGCCGATGACGCGGTCCGGGCGACGCGTCGTGGCCGCCAGCTTGGTGATGGAGATCGACGATGTGTTCGAGGCCAGGATGGCCTCGGGCGCGAGCAGGCCGTCGAGCTCCTGAAACAGGGCCTGCTTGATGGCAAACCGCTCGGTGGCCGCCTCAACCACCAACCCGCAGGGCGCCAGCTCCTTGCGGTCCAGCGTTCCCTTGATCCTTGCCTGGGCAGACGCTGCATCGGCCTGGGAGAGCTTGCCTTTCGCTACTTCACGCCCCAGGTTCTTCTCGACCGTGACCAGACCACGATCGAGCGCGGCCTGCTCGACCTCCGCAAGGACGACGGAAAAGCCGCTCCGCGCGAAGACGTGAGCGATGCCGTTGCCCATGGTCCCTGCACCCATCACGCCGACGCGACCGATGTCCGCCATGCTGCGTACGCTCCGAGAACTGCAATTTCAGAAAACTCATGAGTGTAGCAGGCAGAGCGCAGGGGGCAACCAGCAGGCCGACGAATCGGAGTTCAAGCGAAACGAAGGTACGGTAACGGTCACAGACAAGCAGGGCTGGCAGTATGCCTCAGTGTCCGGCGTCCAACGGCGCCTTCAATACTTTGGGCGGTTTGCGCATGATGAAAGGCAGCGGCGCCAGGCACAGGATAGCCATGCTGAGGATGAAGAAGGCGTTCTTGTAGCTAAGCATGGAGGCCTGCCGCACCATCTGCTGATAGGCGCGGGCATACGCCATGGATGAAGCTGCAGATGCACCTTGGCCCAGCCGCATCAGCCCCGCGGTGGTGGTCGCCATGTAGTCGCGGTAGACCCGGCCACCCGGGGTGACATTGCGGGCCAGCCCCTGCTGATAGACCTGGCTGCTGCGAGCCAGAAAGGTAGTCAGCAGCGCTGTCCCCACGCTCCCGCCCAGGTTGCGCGCGAAATTCGAAAACGACGAGATCTGATTGCTCTTCTCCCGCGGCACGCCGACATAGTTCAGCGTGCTGATAGGGATGAAGATAAATGCCAGTCCCAGCACCTGGTACATGCGCCACAGGGTGACGTGCGCGAAGCTGACATTCAGGTCCAATCGCGTTAGGTTGTAGAGCCCGGCCGCCGTGACGAGGTAGCCCATCATCACCAGCAGCCGCGGGTCGAGCTTGCCGACAATACGCCCCGCCATGAACATGGTAACCATCATCATGAAGCCCGCCGGTGACAGAACCATGCCCGAGCGCTCCGCCGTATAGCCAAGCAGGTTTTGCAGGAACTGCGGAATCAGCACGGTCGAGCCAAAGAGCACCATGCCGAGCACAAACTGCAGAAAGACCGCAGTGCCGAAGTTGCGGTTCCGCAGCAGCTTCAGGTCGACGACCGGGTCCTCGTGGTTCCACTCCCAGAAGACAAAGATGACCAGCAGAACCGCCGCAAGAATCGCGAACGCCGTGATGCCGGGGTCACCGAACCAGTCCTTCTCCTGGCCACGATCGAAGACGTACTCCAGGCAGCCGACACCCAGGGCCACTAGCCCCAGCCCCATGGCATCGATGGGTCCGGGGTTCTTGGCGCGCTCCTTCAGGTAGGGCGGATCCTCGACCATGCGATTCGACAGGTAGAGCGAAATGAGACCGATCGGAATGTTGATGAAGAAGATCCAGTGCCAGTCGAGGTTGTCGGTGATGTATCCGCCGATGGTCGGCCCGATGGCGGGCGCCACCACGACCGCCATTCCATACACGGCGAAGGCTTGTCCGCGCTTCTCGACCGGGAAGGTATCGGCCAAAATGGCCTGTTCACTGGTCGCCAGCCCGCCCCCGCCCAGACCCTGCAGGACGCGCGCGATGATGAGGAGCGGGAGCGATGGCGCCAGTCCACAGAGGAACGAGCAGATGGTGAAGATGGCCACACAGGTCATGTAGAACCGCTTGCGTCCAAAGCGGTTTGCCAGCCAGCCGGAGATGGGCAGCACGATCGCGCTCGCGACCAGGTAGCTGGTCAGCACCCAGGTGGCCTCTTCCTGGCTGCCACCCAGCGATCCGGCAATATGCGGCAGCGCCACGTTGGCGATGGAAGTGTCCAGCACCTCCATGAAGGTGGCTAGCGTGACTGTGAGGGCGACCGCCCATGGGTTATGACTCGGCTTCCACTCTTCGGTCATCAGGGTGCTGATAGAGTATCAGGAGGCTGATATGGCACGAGCGGGAGAACGGGGCCGCAAATCCGCAGCGCAGAGCGACACCGGCAACCGGCATGCTGAGGTCCTCAAGCTCACCCGGCGCATGACCGTGCTGTTCCGCGAGCGCCTCGACGAATCTCTGCGCCCGCTCGGCATCACCACCGCGCAGCTGCAAGTGCTCGCTGCCCTCACCGTGGAACCCCGGGCGGCCCGCAGCGGCGCCCAGATCTCGCGCTATTGCCAAGTTACCCCGCAGACTACCCATGCTCTGCTCGCCACGGCGGAGAAGCACGGGTGGATCGAGCGTGCCCCCCACCCGGAGAACACCCGGATTCTGCTCGCGTCGCTCACTCCGCAGGGCCGCCACATCTTTACGCGCGGAAAGACCATCGCACGACGCCTGCAGGGCCGCATGCTTCGCACCCTCAGCCAGGCCGAAATCGCGCAGCTTGAAGCCACGCTCAACCAGCTCATCGCTAATCTCGACTAACGGCCGAAACGATTGGAGAGTAGCTCGAGCCTCGCGCGCCGCAGCAGCATGCGGAGCCGCCTCAGTGCTCCCGGCGGCGCCGACGGGAGGCCTGCGACATCGGTGCGCTGGTCACGCCCAGGCTGCGGCACAATGCGCTGTCCTGCCCATCGGCCAGCCCGAAGAGCACGCCCTGCCCGCTGCATAGCCGCTGCTCCAGC
>JAOAPJ010000054.1 GCA_025462805.1 Acidobacteriaceae bacterium | reverse complement strand
GTGTCGCGGTCGCCCTGATTGTCGTGCAGGTGGGTCGACCCGATCAGCGGCAGCAGGGTCTCGAGCGTAGGGTCTACTCCGTCCATCAGGTTGGCGTGCCCGATGTCGAAGCACACGCCGACGTTGGCAAAGTGGCCGACCTGGATGATCTCGAGCAGGTGCTCGGGGGTGGCCACTTCGTTCTGGATGTTTTCGAGCAGCAGCTTCACGCCGAGGGGCGCGCCGAAGGCCTTGAGATGCTCGATGGCGGTGAGAGCGTGCTCGAGCGTGCGTTCATCCCAGGTGGCGTCGCGATCGCCGATGTGGAGCACGAGAAAGCTGTAGGGCAGGATCTCGGCGACCTCGAGTGCCCGCTTCACCTCGTCCATGGCATCGATGCGCCGCGACTTGTCGTAGTGCACGACGTTGATCGCTGGCATGCCGCCGCGGCCCATGTCGGCGTCTGCATAGATGGGGGCGTGCAGCGAGTGGGGCTTCACGTCGGTCGACTGAAACCAATCGGCGATCTCCTTCACATGCTGGCGGCTGGTGTAGTCGAAGTGCTGCCTGGCGGCGAAGACTTCGATAGCCTGTGCGCCGCCGCGCGCGAGGGTGTCGAGCAGGCCAGGATGCAGACGTTGCCTGAGGAAGACGTGAGTGGAGAGGGCTCGAAGCATGGTGGGTGGGTCCGCATCTATATTCTCATTGCCGCCGACCCTGCGGTGACAACTCCCCTTTGGTGCTGTTCCTGCGGGTTGAGGGCCGGGTACGGAAAAAGGCTGCCAGCCGGCAAACACCTCGCCGCGAAGGACAGCGTCCCCCGGCGCGCGCGCTCCAATTCCGACGGGCGCTCCCGGTGACCTGACGGAACAGCGAGGCGTGGCTTGCCGGCCATTCGGGCGGCCGTCTGTGGCGTGCGGCTTGTGCCGGAACGAGCCCCTGGCGACGACCAGGGCCAGATCCCAAAAATCGCGGCGCCGAAGTTACCTTTCCAGGTATGTGCCTCATCGGGCATCTCTTCTTTTGCAACCAAAATCATAGTAGTCAACACACCAAGCGTGTGTTGCAGAACACACCGAGATGTGTGTCCACCCTGCTGCATAGGTCACACCCGGCGGCCATGCAGTTGAATCCCCCCACACCTGTACGACTTTCGGAGAGCTACGCATGCGCCACATCCTGAGATCCAGATTTCTATCCTTGTATTCACCCTGGGGGCTCGCCTGCAGCCTGGGTCTGAGCGCCCTTCCCGTTCTCGCCCCGATGGCTGTCTATGGGCAAGTGGACACCGGCACAATCACCGGTGTTGTCACAGATCAATCGGGTGCTGTGCTGCCCAACGTCCCGGTCACCATCACCAATGTCGGCACCGGGGCCACGCGCACGGCAAGCACCAGCAGCAACGGGACATACACGTTCACGGGAGTTCCGGCGGCGCAGTATGACCTGGCGGTGCAGGCGCCCGGCTTCAATGCTTATAAGCAGCGGGTGGAGATGACGGTGGGAGGCAGCGTCACCGTCGACCCCAAGCTGCAGGTTGGCACCGGCACCCAGATCATCGATGTGACGGCGGGAGCGGGCGGGGCCACGGTCAATACGGAGAATCAGGAAGTTTCGCAGATCATCAACACGCAGCAGGTGGCGCAGCTACCCAGCCTTACGCGCAACCCATACGACTTCGTCGCGGTGTCGGGCAATATCAGCAACGGGGACAATGCGCAGGGCCATGCGCAGAACGGCGCGCTGCGCGGCGTCAACTTCAACATTAACGGTCAGCGCGCGTCGGGCACGGACATTCTGCTGGATGGCGTAGAGAACGACGACGTCTTCAATACGGGCGTCGGTCAGACGGTGCCGCTTGACTCGGTGCAGGAGTACCGCGTAGTCACCAACAACTTCTCTGCGCAGTACGGCCGCGCCTCCGGCGGCGTGGTGAACGTGATCACCAAGGCTGGGTCGAACAATTTCCATGGGGATGCATGGGAGTTCAATCGCCTGTCCGCCTACACGGCGAACACCTACGACAATGCGGCCAATGGCGTACCGAAAGGCATCTACACGCGAAACCAGTTCGGCTTCGACGTCGGCGGCCCTGTCAAAAAGGACAAGCTGTTCTTCTTCGAGAGCACGGAGTGGCTGCGCACGCGCAGTTCGGCAAACCAGATTTCGCTGGTGCCGGATCCGGCATTTCTCGCGCTGGCTCCGGCGAATGTCCAGAGCTACTTCGCCACCTATGGCGCGGCTCCATCGGGGCGCACTGTGGGAACCATCAGCCAGGCTCAGCTTGCGAGCCAGTACAAGCTCACTGCGACCGGGCCCTTTGCCGCGCTACCAGGCGGCACGCCAGTGTTCGATCAGGTGAGCTTCGCGGCACCGACCGATGCCGGCGGCGGCGCTCCGACGAATCAGTATTACCTGAACAGCCGTGTCGACTATAACTTCACCGACAAGACACAGACCTATGTGCGGTATGCGCTGTGGAAGTTCACTAACTTCAACGGATTTGATTTCTCGAGCCCCTATGCGCAGTACAACGTGGGTGATGGCGCGACGGACAACTCCGTCCTATGGAACATCTCACACGTCTTCAATTCCAACCTGTTGACCAACACCAAGCTGAGCTTCACCCGCCTGAACACGATCAACACTTACAATACCGCGCTACAGAATACGCCGACTCTGTTCCTCTACAACAACGCATCGGCCCTTGGTCATCAGGTGCAGTTGCCGGGCTTCTACAGCCAGATCACGGGTAATGGTGGCCTACCCTACGGTGGCCCGCAGAACACGATCCAGTGGAATCAGGACCTGAACTGGCAGAAGGGCACGCATTCCATGCAGTTCGGCGGAACGGTGCTCTATATCCAGTCGAATCGTGCCTACGGCGCGTATGCGCAAGCCATCGAGCAGCTAGGCACGAGCCTCCCCACGGGGCTGGATAATTTCCTGACCGGGAACAACGTGCTGTTTCAGGCTGCGGTGAATCCGCGGGGAGCGCTGCCTTGCCCGAAGGACTACATGACCGGGAAGTTGGCTCAGTCACCGGCCTGCTCGATCACCTTGCCTGCGACGTCGCCGAGCTTCGCCCGCAGTGATCGCTTCCATGACTGGGCGGTGTATGGACAGGACTCGTGGAAGGTGACGCCGCGCTTCACGGCGAACTATGGAGTGCGGTACGAGTACTACGGCGTGCAGCACAACAACAATCCGAATCTGGACTCCAACTTCTACTATGGCGCCGGGTCCAACGTGGTGGCGCAGGTTCGCACGGGCCAGGTGTTTACGGTGCCGAACAGCCCCATCCATTCGCTATGGAGCCCGCAGTACGGCTCTGTGGCGCCGCGAGTTGGGTTTGCCTATGACCTGACGGGCGACGGCAAGACGTCGATCCGCGGCGGCTACGGCATCAGCTATGAGCGCAACTTCGGCAATGTCACGTTCAACGTGATCCAGAACCCGCCGAACTACGCGGTAATCCAGGTGCAGAATACGCCGGTCACGAATTCCAATGCGGGTCCGCTCGGCGGTGCCTCCGGTACGGTGCCGCTGCCGCCCACCAGCCTGCGCAATGTCGATCAGAACATCCGCACCGCGCAGACACAGTTCTGGAGCATGTCTCTGGAGCGGCAGGTGGCGCAGGGCACAGTGCTCTCTGCCACCTACGCCGCTGCCCGGGGCGTGCACTTGTACGACATCAAGAACTACAACGAGCTGGGGCTGGGCAATCTGCTGCTGGGCGACCCACTCACGGACGCAACGGGAGCCTTCCACTACTCGCGTCCTAACAATCAGTACAGCTCGATCAACAACCGCGGGTCGAACGGCGACAGCTACTACAACGCGCTGAACGTCGGCCTGCAGTCCAGCAACCTGGCGCATTCGGGGCTGTCGCTGGTGGCCAACTACACCTACGGGCACTCCATCGATGACGTCAGCTCGACGTTCTCGGAGAGCAACAGCGCCTCCAATGGCGTTGGCAATCTGGGCTATCTCAACCCGACGGCTCCGTATCTCGATCGTGGCTCATCGGACTTCGATGTGCGGCATCGGTTTGTGCTCGCGCCGATCTGGGCAACTCCCTGGTTCAAGAATCGGCGTTCGCTGATGGGTGAAGTTGCGGGTAACTGGATCGTGACCGGCATCTACACTGTGCGCGCCGGCACACCGTTCACGTACTCGGACAGTTCGAACTCACTGAATGCCGGGTTCGGGCAGGGCATCCCGCGCTACGCTCCCGTGACTCCGCTGACAAAGCACTCTTACACCAGCATCGCCGGTTCCGGCGGGGCGCCCAATAACTTTGTTCTCGCCAGTCTTCCGCTGGCGCAGAACTTTTCCAATGCGGCCCTGGGCGGCATCTCGGACTTCGGACCGTATCCTGCACTGATGACGGCGCGTAATGCCTTTGTCGGGCCGGGAGCCTGGAATCTCGATATGTCGGTGGGCAAGACGTTCGCCGTCACGGAGCGCATCGGATTGGAGTTCCGTGCCGAAGGGTTCGACCTGCTCAACCATCACAACCTGTATGAAGTGGGCTACCTGAATGACGTCGCCAACTACGGTTATGCCACCTCACCCGTGATCACCGGCAAGAAGGGCGGCGTGAATGGCGGCGCCAACGATGAGCGTCGCTTCGGGCAGTTCGCATTGAAGGTCCACTTCTAACCAGAAAAAGCACGCAGAAAAGAGGGGAGCCTGGGTGGCTCCCCTCTTTTCTTTTATGCCAGCTAATACCCTGCTGCTTTGCCGAAGTGGTGGCGGTGGTCCTGGCCGCCTTCCAGCTTGCCTGTCTTCGGATTGACGGCGATGCATTCGCCATCGCTCCAGTGGCCGCCCTCGCGCAGCGAGTAGCCTTCCGCCTTGAGTTTGGCAGCGCTGTCCGCAGGGAAGCCGGCCTCCACGTAGAGCGTGTCGGGCAGGTACTGGTGATGGAAGCGCGGTGCGTCGACGGCCTGCTGGATGTTGAGACCGCCCTCGGCGACGCTGAGGAAGATGTTGAGCACGGTGGTGGTGATGCGCGGGCCGCCGGGTGAGCCGAGCACCATCCGCACTTTGCCATCCTTGAGCACGATGGTCGGCGTCATGGCGGAGAGCGGCCGCTTGCCGGGCGCGATGGCGTTGTTCGGTCCCTGGATCAGGCCGTACATGTTGGGCGCGCCTTGTTTCGAGGCGAAGTCGTCCATCTCGTCGTTGAGCAGGAACCCGAGGCCGGTCGCGGTAGCGTGCGAGCCAAAGTTGTTGTTGAGGGTGTAGGTGACCGAGACGGCGTTGCCCTTGGCGTCGAGTACCGAGTAGTGCGTGGTGTTAGTAGACGCCGAGGCGGCAAGGCTGGCCGCGGGTGGTGGCGGCAGGAAGCCGGCCGGTCGTTGTAGGTCTTTCGAGGGTGTGGGCTGGTCGGGCGCGATGCTCTTCCGCCATGCGTCGGCATAACTGGGGCTGAGCAGCGCCTCCTGCGGGAGCTTCGCGAAGTCCGGATCGCCCAGGTAGTCGGTGCGGTCCATGTAGGTGCGGCGCATGGCTTCCGTGATGCGCTGCACCTCCGGCGCGGTGCGATCGCCGAGTTTGGCCAGATCGTAGGGGCGGAGGATGTTCAACGTCTCGAGCAGGGCGATGCCACCCGCCGATGGCGGCGGTGCGCTGACGATCTCGTATCCGTCGTAGCTACCTGTCACCGGGGTCCGTTCCTTGACCTGATAGTGGGCGAGGTCGGCTTCGGTGACCAGGCCGCCGTTCG
>JAOAPJ010000044.1 GCA_025462805.1 Acidobacteriaceae bacterium | reverse complement strand
GGGCCGAGCGGGTGCACATCCGGCCGCTGCGCAAGATTGCGCTGCGCAAGGCGGAGAAGTGGATGCTGGAGCGGTTCGAGATGTCCGATGGACTGGGCGCGATCTATCCCGCCATGATGAACGCGATCATCGCGCTGCGAGTGCTTGGCTACTCCGAGGACGATCCGCACTTCATCCGCGCCATGGATGAGTTCGAGAAGCTGGGCATCGATGAGCCGGTGGGCACGGAGGATTATCCGGAGCCGACCTTCCGCATGCAGCCGTGCGTGTCGCCGGTGTGGGATACGGCGCAGATGGTGTATGCGCTGGGCGAGGCGGGAGTGTCGCGCACCGATCCGCGGATGTTGAAGGCGGCGGACTGGCTGCTGTCGAAGGAAGTGCGGCACAAGGGCGACTGGGCGGTGAAGGTGCGGCATGCGCAGCCGGGCGGGTGGTACTTCGAGTACAACAACGAGTTCTACCCGGACACGGACGATTCGGCGCAGGTGCTGCTGGCCTTGAACAAGGTGGATAACCCGCGCGAGCGCTACCAGTACGACGTGTCGCGGCGGGCGATCGAGTGGATCTTCGCCATGCAGTGCAGGAATGGCGGCTGGGCGAGCTTCGACAAAGACAACACCAAGATGATCTTCCAGCACATCCCGTTCGCCGATCACAATGCGATGCTCGATCCGCCGACAGTGGATATCACGGGACGCATCCTGGAGATGCTGGCCACCTACGGGTACACGCGCAGCGACAAGCGGGTGGAGCGGGCGGTGCAGTTCATCCTGAAGGAGCAGGAGCCGGATGGAAGCTGGTTCGGCCGCTGGGGCGTGAACTATATCTACGGCACCTTCCTGGTGCTGCGCGGCCTGGAGGCGATTGGGATGTGGAACCACGAGCCCGAGATCCAGCAGGCGGCAGAGTGGATCCGCATGGTGCAGAACGCGGATGGCGGCTGGGGCGAGAGCTGCCACAGCTATGACGATCCGGTGACGCGGGGGATCGGGGTGAGCACGCCGTCGCAGACGGCATGGGCGATCCTGGGGCTGCTGTCGGCCGGAGACAACCGCAGTGATTCCGTGGCCAAGGGAGTGCGCTGGCTGCTGCAGCGGCAGCGTGCGGACGGCTCCTGGGACGAGAGCATGGGCGAGGGCAAGACGCGCGAGGCCATCATCACCGGCACCGGGTTTCCGCGGGTGTTCTACCTGGCGTACCACACGTATCGCGATGTGTTTCCATTGCTGGCCCTGACGAACTATCGCCAGGCGATGAGCGCAGCGGCCGACTGACGCGGCCGCAAACCAAAGCGCTGCGGCGCGGATGGAGAAACGTACCTATGGCAGTACCGATTTCACAGATGTGGACCGTGGCGACCTATGTGCTGAAGCAGCGCATCAGCGGGCGCGAGCGGTATCCCCTGGTCCTGATGCTGGAGCCACTGTTCCGCTGTAACCTGGCCTGCGCGGGCTGCGGCAAGATCCAGTATCCGGCGCACATTCTGAAGCAGGAGCTGACGCCCGACGAGTGCTTCCGCGCGGTAGATGAGTGCGGCGCCCCGATGGTCTCGATTCCGGGCGGCGAGCCGCTGATGCATCCGCAGATCGTCGAGATCGTGGAAGGGTTAATTGCGCGCAAGAAGTACATCTACCTGTGCACCAATGCGCTGCTGCTGAAGGAGAAGATCGGGCTGTTCAAGCCGAGCAAGTACCTGACCTTTTCGGTGCACCTGGATGGACAGCGCGAGCACCACGACCTGTCGGTGTGCCGCGAGGGCGGCTACGACCTGGCAGTTGCGGGAGTGCGCGAGGCGGTGGCGCGAGGCTTCCGGGTGACGACCAACACGACGCTGTTTGACGGCGCGGACGCGAACAGTGTGCGGGCCTTCTTTGATGAGGTGATGTCGCTGGGTGTGGAGGGCATGGTGCTGAGCCCGGGCTACACCTACGACAAGGCGCCGGACCAGAAGCACTTCCTGGGGCGGGCGCGATCCCGGCGGCTCTTCCGAGCGATTCTTTCGAATCGAAAGAAGGAGTGGAAGTTCAACATGTCGCCCTTGTTCCTGGAGTTTCTGATGGGCAAGCGCGATTACCAGTGCACGCCGTGGGGCTCGCCCGCCTTCAACATCTTCGGCTGGCAGAAGCCGTGCTACCTGCTGCAGGACGGGTATGCGGATACGTATCAGGAGCTGATCGATTCGACGGACTGGAGCCACTACGGGACGGAGAGCGGCAATCCCAAGTGCGCGAACTGCATGGTGAGCTGCGGGTATGAGCCATCGACGGTGAACCACGGGTTCGGCTCACTCTCCGGCTTCTGGGGCATGGTGAAGGCGACGCTGTCGTCGAGCTACAAGGATCGCGGGGCGCTCGATCTGCTGAACCAGCCGGTGGACCATGGCCGTGTGCCGCTGGTGCAGATTGGCTCGCCAACGTCGAAGGAGCTGGAAGGGTCGCACGTATGAGCGAGCACGCCACGCAGCCAGTGACGACAGTTGAGCCCGATGCGCTCGAGCTTGCGCCCGGATTCGAGCACGAGAACCTGGAGGGCTGGATCCCGGAGCTGGCCAGCGAGGAAGAGCTGCGGGTGGCGCTCGAGAAGGCGTTCGATTATCGCGGCGACATCAAGCTGACGCTGAAGGATGGCCGGGTGATCGAGGGCTATGTCTTCGACCGGCGCACGGCGGCGACGCTTGGCGAATCGCTGGTGCGGGTGATTCCGGCGAAGGAGCGCAGCAAGGTGGCCATCTCCTACGCAGAGATTGCCGCGCTGGCCTTTACCGGCCGCGACACCGCGGCGGGCAAGAGCTTCGAGGCCTGGATGAAGAAGTACCGCGAGAAGAAGGCGGCGGGCGAGACGGGCATCGGGATCGAGCCGGAGAAGCTCGATTAGCCGGGCCACAGGCCGACCAGCAGCAACTCTGTTCGATTCACCCCAACTATGAACGTCTTTGTGACAGGAGCGACGGGCTTCGTGGGCAGCCATGTGGCTCGCGCCTTCGCGGCGGAGGG
>JAOAPJ010000031.1 GCA_025462805.1 Acidobacteriaceae bacterium | reverse complement strand
TTTGTCGTCAACTTTGCAGACGAGGCCTATATCGACCAGGACTTCACCAGCGATCTGGCGAAGCTGCGCGACGGACTGTCCCACATTGATTCGAAGGGAGGCACGGCGCTCTACGATGCGGTGATCGCCTCGGCGGACTACATGGCCAAGAACGCGAAGAAGGCCAAGGAGGTCCTGCTCATCATCACCGACGGCGAAGACAATGCCTCCGGCACCAACCTCGAAGAGACCGTCCGCCGTATTCAGGATCTGCAGGGCCCGGTGGTGTACTCGATCGGCCTGTTGTTCGATGAAGGAGGCGGTGGCGGCCGCGAGTCGCGTCGTGCCCGGCGTGCACTCCAGTTGCTCTCTGACGAAACCGGCGGCCTAGCCTTTTTCCCCAAGAATCTCGGCCAGGTGGATGAGATTGCCGCAGAGGTGGCGCGGGACATCCGCAATCAGTACACGATTGGCTACCACTCCACCAAGCCAGCCAGCCAAGGCGGGTACCGCGTCGTGCATGTGGATGCGAAGGCGAACGGCTACCGCAAACTCGTGGTCCGCACGCGTGCCGGCTACTTCCCGCACGTGGCGGGGACACCGGCAGCAAAGGGCACTTCGGGCTCCCAGAAGTAGAGGCAACGTTTCAACTCACGAGGAGCTGGAGTTCGCGGTCGGTTCATGGCACGGCTGCGTCGGCAAGCTGGCTCGCCGCTGCTACACTGTTCGGTTGCTTTATGCGGACTGACGGCCCTACTCTCACCCCCCACGGCGCGCTGCGCGTTGCCGACGAAATCACCGATCTGGTCGGGCAGACTCCCATGCTTCGCCTTCGCCGCCTGGGCACTCCGGAGATGGCGGACGTCTACGCCAAGCTGGAGTTCCTGAATCCGGGCGGTAGCATCAAGGATCGCGCAGCGCTGGGCATGATCCTGCGCGCCGAGGAGCAGGGACTGCTCGCCCCTGGTGCTCAGATCTTCGAGGCCACGGCCGGTAATACCGGTGTGGGTCTGGCGCTGATCGGTGTGAACCGCGGTTATCGTGTCACGTTGTTCGTGCCCGAGGGCTACGCCGAGGAGAAATGCATCCTCATGCGCGGCTTCGGCGCCACCGTCATCCGTACATCGGAGAAGGATGGGATGCTAGGCGCGATCGAGCAGGCGCGCGCGGCTCTCGCCGAAACGCCCAACTCCTGGGGGGCCTTCCAGTTCGAGAACCAGGCGAATCCCGAGTTTCACGAACAAACCACGGCAGCGGAGATCTGGGAGCAGATGGAAGGCCTGGTGGATGCATTGGTCTGCGGCGTCGGCTCTGGCGGCACGTTCTCCGGCGTCGCGCGCGGACTGAAGAAGCGGAATCCGCGGCTGGTGGCGATTGCCGTCGAGACTGAGGGATCGATTCTGCAGGGCGGCCCTCCGGGACCGCACCGGGTCGAGGGCATAGGTGTCAGTTTCATCCCGAAGACCTTCCATCCGGAACTCGCCGACGCAGTCATCATGGTCTCCGACGATGAGGCTTTCACGATGGTGAAGCGTCTTGCCGCGGAAGAAGGTGTGCTCGGCGGCTCCAGCGCCGGGGCGATGGTGCACGCAGCCTTCCAAGTCGCGCGCAAGCTGGGGCCGGGCAAGCGTATCGCGACTATCATCCCCGATTCGGCCGAGCGCTACCTCTCGAAGAACATCTTCGACGGCGGCCGCTGACTCTGCACGCGATCACCGGAAACTCAGTCCATTCCTGCCGCGTATAGCGGTTGGACAAGCGAAAGCGTTCCTTTGTCCAATTGCATCCCAGGCGATTGATCGCTAACGATACATCGTATACGATGTATTTGGGTGATGAGTCATGACTCCTTCAGCGATCTCGGTTCTGGAAAAAGGCTGGATGCTTACCGGCGCATTCTGGGTCTTGACGGCTATCGGTCAAAAACGGGCGGTCTATGTCGAATCCGCAGAGGTAACGGCGCGGCACGGATTGGCCGCCTTGGCCGCCTTTCTGTTGCTGCTGGCCCCCTGGACGTCGATCGGGCCGCTTGGCTGGCAGGTCGCTCCCCATTCGCAATGGGCGGATTGGGCGGGGTTGGCGATCGGCATTGCCGGCTTTGCCGTGGCCTTCTGGGCACGCACGCTGCTGGGTGGCGAGTGGAGCTCGAGCGTCGCTCTCAAAGCAGAGCACCGGCTGATCACCATTGGTCCGTATGCCTGGCTGCGTCACCCCATCTACTCCGGGCTGTTGCTGGCCATGCTGGGAACCGCTATCGCCGGCAATCAGGTGCGTATGTACATCGCGGTTCCGGTCGCGTTCTGCGCTTTCTGGTACAAGTCTCGGCTGGAAGAGAGACTGCTGCTGCAAGCGATGGGAGCGCGGTACCAGCAGTATCAGCAGCGCACGCGGGCGATGATCCCGGGCGTGCTGTAGGCTGGCCGGGGATACGCACTTGACCGAGAAGAAGACGAAGAGCCAGTCGCCCCAGCCGAGGCCCGTGGCGTCGCAGAAGCGCAAGAGCCACAGTCCCGGCTCGGGCTCCCAGGCAGGTGCCCCGGAGGAACTCGCGAAGCACATCGAATTGCGGCTGAATGCGATACGGCAGCGGCTGCGGCAGCCGCTTGAATCGGAGTTCGCGCGCGGCCACCTGACCGGCCCTCAGCGCAGCGTGATGTCAGCGGTGGTCGCAGTCAAGGAACCACTGCAACTGCGCGAGGTTACGCGCGCTGTGGGGCTGGCGCAGAGCACGGTCTCGGGCATTGTGGAGCGACTGCTGCAGGCTGGCATGCTGGTTCGCACTGAGGATCCCGTGGACGCGCGCGCGACCCGCATTGGCGCGTCAGCTGCCGTTCGCGAGTTCCTCGAGAGGCGCATGCCCGAGCTCACGCTCTCCCCCCTGGCGGCGGCGATGCGCAAAGCAGGGGGAAAGGAGGCGCAGGCCATCTACGATGCCCTAAGCCGCCTCGAGGATCTGCTGAAGGAGATCGACACAACCGCCTCAGGGGAGAAGCAGTAGATCCGCGCCGCTTGAATGTCTTCACCGGTTCGAGGACACTGGTGGCACAGTTCAAACCGGAGATTTCATGAGCCAGCAGCAGCAGGGCTTCGCCACGCGCGCCATCCACGCCGGGCAGGAGCCTGAACCCACGACCGGCGCCGTCAACGTGCCGATCTATCTCACCTCCACCTACGCGCAGCAGGAGATCGGGAAGAACAAAGGATACGAGTATTCGCGCGTGTCGAATCCGACGCGCACTGCGCTCGAGCAGAACCTGGCGGCGCTCGAAGGCGGCCGCTCCGCGCATGTCTTCGCCAGCGGCATGGCCGCGATCTCGGCATTGGTCACCATGCTGAAGACGGGCGATCACGTCATCTGCGGCTCCAATGTCTACGGCGGCACGCCGCGCCTCTTCAACCAGATTGTTGCGCACTACGGCATCGGCTTCACATACGTCGATACCAGCGATCACGAGAACGTGCGGAGCGCCTTTACTCCGCGCACGCGCCTGGTTCACATCGAGACCCCGACGAACCCGCTGATGCAGTTGACCGACATCCGCGCGGTGAGCGC
>JAOAPJ010000441.1 GCA_025462805.1 Acidobacteriaceae bacterium | reverse complement strand
GGCTGCGACGATGAGGTCTTCGAGCATCTCGAGATCGGCGGAGTTCGAGCCGAGCCCAGCCACGGCGCTGGGGTCGATCTTCAGCGAGAGCACCTGCTTCTTGCCGTTCATCTTCACCGTGACGGCTCCGCCGCCCGAGGTGGCTTCAACCACGGTGGCGGCGAGACGCTGCTCCATCTGCGCCTGCATCTCCTGCGCCTGGCCGAGCATTTTCTGGATATCGTCGGGATTCAAACGTACGTTCCTTTCTTAGCTCTTTCCGCGCAGGTCGAGGATGCTGCGCACCTCGGCGCGGAAGAGCTCCTGCGCCTGCTTGACCAGAGGATTCTCGAGCGCCTGCGACTGGATGCTGCCGTCGGCGACTGCCGGGGCAGGCGCAGAGAACGAGGCGCTGCCATCCCCTGGCACCACAACCAACCTAGCTCCGATGCCTGCGGCCTGCAGAGCAGCGCGTGCAATGCGCTCTGCTTCCGGATTCATGGTGAGGGAGAGCATCGTCTTCCTTACCGCCACCGCGACGGTGATCGTGCCGCCGTTGAGCGACCACTGCCCGGCACGCAACAGCGCGCTGGCTGTCTCGTGCCCCTTGTCATGCAATGCCCGGCTGACCGCATCGCGCGAGACCGCCGTCGGGTCCGCGCTCGATGCAGCATAAGCCACCTCGGTCGCGGGTGCCTCTGGCCGTCCGTCGGAGGCGATCTCCTCGTCGAGATCGGCGGCGATGCGCTCCGCTTCGGGAGAGAGGTGCCCTCGCACCTCGGGCTCTGGCGGCTCTTGCGGCAGCGCTGATGGATCGGAAGGCGGAGGCGGTTTCTCGACAGCCCTGGCGGCTAATATCCCGGATTCTCCCACCATGGCCGGCTCAGGCTCAAGCGCCACTGCTACTCCGGCCTGGAGTGGCTGCATCGTGCCGTTTTGGAGAGGCACGTCGCGTACCGCGTCGGCAGGACCTGGCGCTGCCATGGCGTTGGGGCCGCTCTTGCGTCGCGTGTCCGACTCGAAGGGCGAGAAGCTGGGAGACGATGGAGAGCCCGAATCGCCTGCGGACCCGCCACGCGCGGCCTCATTGCTTGCTACGCTTCGCGGCGGGGTCGGGGCCGGTGTATCCGGCGGTGCTGACGCTGGCCTGACGGGCGGCGTTGCTGGCGTTGTGCTCCGTTGGGAACTGCTTGCGGTGCCCGGTCGTGTCGTTGTCGCTGGGCGGGACGCGGCGCTCGCTCCGGCGGGCAATTGGCTCATCAACTGCTCGAGCGGAATCAACCGCTGCGTGTGGACCAGCTTGAGCAGCCCCAATTCCAAATGAAACCGTGGCTCTTGCCGGTAGTTCATCTCGTCGAAGGCGCGCAGCATGATCTGGAGGAAGCGTGCCAGGTCCTCCTCCGCAAACAGCATGGAGCTGCGGACTGCGCGGGCGCGCTCATCCTGCGATATCTGCAGCAGCTCCGTCGATTCGCCGCCCAGCTTTGCCATCAGCGTATTGCGCAGGTAGCGGACCATCTGTCGCGCCAGTTGCGAGGGGCTGTTGCCCGCGTTCAGCAGCCTGTCCATCTCGGTCATCACGGCTGCGCTGTTGTTCTCGCTGACCGATTCCAGCAGATGCTCGAAGACGGTGTTCGGCACGCTGCCCATCAGCTCGCGAATCTGCGCAACTTCGAGGTGAGGACGTCCGTCGGCGCGGACCGGGGCGCTGGCGATTGCCTGGTCCATGATGGACAGCGCATCGCGCATCGAGCCATCGCCTGCCTCGGCCAGCAGGGCGAGCGCGGCGTCGTCTGCATCGAGCCCCTCCTGGCTGGCGATGGCTCGCAACTGCGCCAGAATGTCGTCGAAGCGCACCGCATGGAAGGCATAGTGCTGAGAGCGGGAGCGGATGGTCTGCGGGATGTCTTCCGGCTGCGTGGTCGCCATCATGAAGACGACGTGCTCGGGCGGCTCTTCGAGCGTCTTCAGCAGGGCATTGAACGCAGCGTCCGTGATCTGGTGCGCCTCATCCAGGATGTAGATTTTGTAGCGGTCGCGCGCGGGCCGGTAGCGAGCCGCGTCGCGCAGCTCGCGGATCTCGTCGATGCCGCGGTTGGTGGCAGCGTCGATCTCGATCACGTCGACAGCGGAGCCGGCACGGATTTCGGTGCAGGCGTCGCAGCTGCCGCAGGGCTCCGCGGTGGGCCGCTCGGCAGAACCAATGGTTCGCTGGCAGTTCAACGCCATCGCCAGAATGCGGGCGATGGTTGTCTTGCCGATGCCGCGATGGCCGCTGAAGATGTAACCGTGGGCGATCCGCCCCTGTTCCAGGGCATTGAGCAACGTGCGCGTGACGTGCTCCTGGCCAATCACATCGCGAAAGAATTGAGGGCGGTACTTGCGGGCGAGAACCTGGTAAGCCATCGGTGGGTCTACCTCGATTGTAGACCTCCGCGCACTGAGGAAAGCAGCCTGAAGGGCAGCGCGGTCCTATGTCTTCTTCCTGCGCTTCGCGGCCCGGGCGCGCTTGGCGATCTCCTCGGGTGAGTACATGGTCCCGCGGCAGGTGGCGGCTCCGCAGTTGCAGCGCGCCTCGTCTTCATCTCCGTCGTAAAGGTTGTAGTCGTAGGTGAGCTCTTCCCCGGCTGCGATGTCCCGGATCGCCATGATCCAAACCCGGTCGCCGATCTCGTCCGTCTCGCAGTTCGGGTCGCAGGAATGGTTCAGGAACATGGCGGACCCGTGGCCGTCGATGACCTGCGAGCGTGAGCCGACGCCGAACAGGTAGGTGATGGGGGAGTCCTCGTAGAGCCGGTCGGCGACGGACTTCGAGATGCGAGGTCCGGTGTACTCGACTACACGGGACCCCTTGCGGACGGGTATCGTGGTGTAGCAGCCGGCGGCGTGGATGGCGGAAGAGCGGATCATCAGGCTCATACAGGCCGCAGTATAGAGCCCTGGGACTCGGTTCCCGCGTCTTATAGGCTGAAGCATGATGAGTGCAGGCAGGCCAGGTCGGGCAGCAGCTTGGATGATGGGGATAGCGGCGACGCTGCTGCTGAGCCTCGCTGCGCCCGCGCAGCAGTCGAGCCAGACCTCGAGTAGCGGCCAGCCCCCACCGAAGAATAAGCAGGGCACGCCGACCCCCGCTCCGCCATCGAAGAGCGCGGCGCAGGATAACCCATTTCCTGCCGACCAGTCACAGCAGGCTGGCCAGCAGCAACCGAAGCAGGGAAGTGATTCGCCGCCGAGCGCACCGGATGGCGGCCAGGCGCCTCCCGCGGCAGGAAAGCCAGGAGAGGCGGCGAAAGACAATCCCTTCCCGGAGGACGTGTCCAAGGCAGCCGCAGCCGCGAACGACAACAGCTCCGGGGCGGCTGATAGCTCTGGGGCGGCTGATTCCTCCAGTTCCAGCTCCAGCAGCAGCTCGAACCCCGACGGCTCCGCAGCCGACCCGAACGCGGACGTGCCGAGCGATGCCAGGCGCCACCGGTTGCGGAAGCCCAGTTCAAAGGACATTGAGAGCGGCTCGTTAGCCGGCCAGGGGCGTGCGCAGGACGACGTGCAGGTGGGGCGCTATTACCTGAACGACGGCGATTACAAGGGCGCGTATGGGCGCTTCGAGGAGGCCGCCCGTCTGGACCCCGGAAACGTCGATGCCATCTATGGCCTGGCGGCAGCAGCCGACAAGCTGCATCACAAGGATGAGGCGCTCGCCAATTACAAGCTCTATCTGGAGGTCGCTCCGGACGGGAGTCAGGCAAAAGCAGCCAGGAAAGCGCTGGAGGGGCTGTCCCGCTAACACTTTCGAGGGACCTTAACTCGCAATAAGTAGCAACTTTTGGTAGTTGCCCTGCTTTCGTTGCAGGGGTATCGTGCGGGGAGTAACTTGCTCGCCTCCTTCTATGCACCCAGTCTTCGAACCCGCATTTCGCAAAGCATGCGAGGAGATAGCCCGCTTCGATGCGGAGTCCTCCGCGGTGCATCCATGTGGGAAAGCGAGTTGCTGGTCGGTGCAGCAGGTGATAGAGCACCTGGTGCTTGCGATGGACCAGACCGTTGCCGCGCTCGAGCAGCGTCTGGCGAAGGGTCGTCCGGAACGGCGCAGCACGAGATCTCGCACCGAATGGCTGCTGCAACTGATGGTTCTGAGCGCGGGTCACATGCCGAAGGGCGTGGGGGCCACGCGCGAAACGATACCACCGAGCCAGATGCCCAGCATTGGGATTCGCGAACTGACCGAGCGGCTCGAGTCTGCGATCGAGCGCCTGGACGCTGCGCTGGAGCAAAGCCGGCAGCGTTTTGGAATGGAGCGGGTGGGCCGCCACTTCCTGCTCGGTCCGCTGCGTGTCGATCAATGGCGGCGTTACCACGTCCTGCACCTGCAACACCACGCCCGGCAGATGAGGGAAGTGCGGGAATCGCTCTCTGTCCAAGTCCTGCAGAAGACGCGGATGGCGCAGGTCTGACAGCTTTCAGGGAAAGAAGTGCAGGTACCAGAGTAGGGTGCGCCACCCGAAGAACAGGCCGTAGATCCCCGCGAGCGCCAGGAACGTGCCGAAGGGCACCGCGCGTGGACCCGTTGCGGTTCGGGGCTTCCTGCGAACCAGCGCAAGCAGCGTGAGGGTCACCAACGCTCCGCAGACCACGGCGACGAAGAAGACGACCAGCATCTGCCGCGCCCCGAGCCAGGCAGCGATGCCGGCGGCCAGCTTTACGTCGCCCAGTCCCATGCCCTGGCGCTTCCGCAGGAGGACGTAGAGCCATCGCAGCAGCAGCAGTGCCAGCGCGGTCGCCACGGCCGAGATGGCGCCGCGAAGTCCGAGCGCGAGCCCAGCGCGCAGGGCAGAGCCAGCGCCGTGCTGCATACCGCCAGTGAAGCCGTCAGCGGCACGATAGAGAATGCCGAGCCCGATCAGGGGAAATGTAAGCGCGTCGGGCAGACGCAGGGTCTCCGCGTCGCACACTGCCAACGCCACCATGAAGGCACAGAAGACCGCACTGGCCACCCCATCCAGGTCAAGCCCGAAGAAGAGAATGCAGGCGACCGTGAGCGCGGCAGTGGCCAGTTCGACCAGCGGATAACGCCAGGAGATATGTCTCCCACAGCTTCGGCACCGTCCGCGCAGCAGGGCAAAGCTGAGCAGCGGGATGTTGTCCCGCACCGCAATAGGCGTGCGGCAGTGCGGACAGTGCGAGCCCGGCCGCACGATCGAGCGATGGGCGGGCAGGCGGCTGATGCAGACATTCACGAAGCTGCCGAGCGCCAGACCGAAGAGCGTCGCGAACCCGATCTGCAGAGCCATCATCCCTGTCGGCGCGCTCCTTGCGCTTGCTGCGAAGTATAGCGGCAGGCGCCTCAGTCCAGGGCAGAAGGCGCGAGGTACGGTGGGATGCTCTAAAGTGGAAGCATGAGCGAGCAGAAACGGGAGGCGGCCAGCCTGTTTCAGGAAAGCGTCTTCATCATGGCCCGGCTGCGAGGCCCGGATGGCTGCCCATGGGATCGTGAGCAGACCTTCGCGACCATCCGCAAGTACACGTTGGAAGAGACGTATGAGGTGCTGGACGCAATCGAGCGGCAGGACTGGGCCCACCTTGCCGAGGAGCTCGGGGATCTGCTGCTGCAGGTGTTGTTCTATGCGCAGATGGGGGATGAGGCCGGCCACTTCTCCATCACCGATGTCCTCGAGCACCTGAATCGCAAGCTGATCCGCCGCCATCCGCATGTGTTTGGTCCCGAGGCCAGTGCTGCTGCAGGCAACCGCACCGAAGTGGACACTTCCGCAGCCAGAGAGGCCGCTGGCGTGCTGGTGAACTGGGAGGCGATCAAGGCGGCAGAGAGGTCGTCGACGTCGTCTCCCGCCGAAGGAACGGCTTCGCTGCTGGATGGGGTACCGCGCAGCTTCCCGGCGCTGCTCGAGGCGTCGAAGCTGGGCAGTAAAGCGTCCAAAGTGGGCTTCGACTGGCCGGATCGCAATGGCCTGCTCGAGAAGGTGGAGGAGGAGTGCCGCGAGATCGACGCCGAGGTGCAGGCAGGGGCTCCTCTGGAGGCGGTGGAGGGTGAGGTAGGTGATCTGCTCTTCACCATGGTCAACCTCGCCCGGCATATGAAGGTCGACCCGGAGCTGGCGCTGAAGCGCACCAATACCAAGTTCCGCACACGCTTTCGGGCTATGGAGCAGTCCACGAAGCGCCCCCTGGCGGAGCACAGCGCGGCCGAGCTGGAAGCGCTCTGGGCCGCGGCGAAGCAGCGGGAGGCTCTCGTTGCGGAATCCCTGTGACCTTCCTGTACCCGGAGTGATCTCGAACGCATGAACAAAATCAGCGAAGACGCACAAATGGAAGCGGTGACGGTGCCGGAGCTGCATATTCGTCACTGTGACAGTTTCGAGGAGCTCGATGCCTGCGTCGCCCTGCAGATGGCAACCTGGGGTTACGATCCGATGGATGTGATTCCACGCCGCATGTTCGTCGTGGCGGGGCGCATCGGCGGTCAGGTAATCGGCGCCTTTGCGCCGGATGGATCGCTGGCGGGCTTTGCTCTGGCGCTGCCTGCCGTCCGTGACGGCATGACCTTCCTCCACTCGCACATGCTGGCGGTGCGCCCGGAGCTTCGCAACGCGGGTGTGGGGCGCCGGCTGAAACTGGCCCAGCGGGATGACGCGCTGGCCCGGGGCATCCTATTGATGGAATGGACCTTCGATCCGCTGGAGATCAAAAACTCTTTCTTTAACATCGAAAAGCTGGGCGCGGTCACCCAAAGCTATACCCGGAACTTCTATGGTGTATCCTCGGCTCGCATTCAAGGAGGTCGCCTAACCGACCGTCTTCATGCAGAATGGTGGCTGGAGTCGGAGCGGGTGACGGAGGCTGTGGCCGGCCGCCGTGCCCCTCGCGGCCCGGTCGAGTTGCGCATTCCATTGCCGCACCATGTGATGCGGTGGAAAGAATCTGCCGAGGGCGCAGAACAGGCGGCTGCGGTGCAAAGCGGAAACTATGAACGATTTGCAGACGCATTCCAGCAGGGCCTCGTGGTTACCGGGTTCTCCCGGGACCTCGAAGGAAACGGCTATTTCGAGTTGAGCCGCTGGTCTCCAGCGGCTGCACGGTAACGGCACTACTTCAGCCCCGAGCAGGAAACGACCAAAATGAGAATCGATGCCATCGTGTTACGCGAGCTCCGCATACCACTGGTTGAACCGTTTGTGACCAGCTTCGGAGAGACGACGAATCGCCGCGTGCTGCTGGCCGAGGTGCACGCCGAAGGGCTGGTCGGCTGGGGTGAGTGCGTTGCCGGCGAGCACCCGTACTTCTCTGAGGAATCGATCGATACCGCATGGATCGTGCTGATGCAGGAGCTCGCGCCGATGCTGGCTGCCTCGGAGCCCGAGCACGGCGGGGATTGCCCCAAGATCTTCAAGAGGGTGCGCGGCAACCGAATGGCGAAGGCTGCGCTCGAGAACGCGATCTGGGACCTTGAGGCGCAGCTCGAGAGAACCCCTCTGGCAGACCTGCTGGGCGGAACTCAGGAGCGTATCGCCTGCGGCGTGTCGATAGGTATACAGCCCACCATGGAGCAGCAGAACGCCAAGGTCGACCGCGAGGTGAACGCGGGTTATCAGCGCATTAAATTGAAGTGTCAGCCGGGCTGGGATGTCGAGATGCTGGACGCGGTGCGCAGGCGATGGCCGGACATCATGTTAAGTGTCGATGCGAATTCGGCATACCGGATGCGCGACTTCGATCATCTGATCGGCTTCGACCGCTATGGCCTCCTCATGATCGAACAGCCCCTGTGGGCTGACGATTTCTACTACCACTCCATGCTGCAGAAGCGGATGGACACCTCCATCTGTCTTGACGAGTCCATTCGCAATCGGCGGGATACGCTGGCCGCCATCGATATGGAGTCGTGCCGGATCATCAACATCAAGAACGGACGGGTCGGCGGCTTCTCTGAAGCCATCGCTGTGCACAATGCGGCGATGGAGCGCGGCATCCCGGTCTGGTGCGGGGGAATGCTCGAAACCGGCATCGGACGCTCCCACAACATCGCGCTCGCCTCATTGCCTGCGTTCACCCTGCCAGGCGACGTGTCGGCCTCTAAACGCTACTGGACAGAGGACATCATTGACCCGGAGGTCACCGTCTCAAGCCAAGGCGAGATCGTCGTCCCATCGACCCCGGGACGGGGTTACGAGGTGAAAACCGGACTGGTGGAGAAGCTCACGGTGCGTCGGGAAGAGGTCCGCGCTTTGCAGGCGGTCTCTTAGACAACCAGCGGCGACCGGAACTTTGCTTACCGCAGTTGCGTTCTCACATCTAAGAAAGTAGCGCCGTGCGGCGTTTGCCCGGCTGCAGATGGAGAGACGATGACCCCGCAAGAGCAGAAGATGCTGGATGACCTGATGGCGCGCGTGGACAGCACGCGCCTGGAAGAGAAGGACCCGGAGGCCGCTCAGCGTATCGAGCAATGGATCGCGCGCAATCGCGATGCAGCTTACATTCTGGCGCAAACGGTGCTGGTGCAGAGCTACGCACTCGAGCAGGCAAAGGCCCAGATGCAGGCGCTGCAACAGCAGATCCAGGCCCTGCAGCAGCAGTCCCAATCCTCGCAGCAGTCCAAGCCGGCCAGCTTTCTCGGCAGCCTGTTTGGCCATAAGGAAGAGCCGCCGGCGCAGCAGCCCAGCTATGCTGCACCCCGGCAGCCCGGC
>JAOAPJ010000328.1 GCA_025462805.1 Acidobacteriaceae bacterium | reverse complement strand
TTATTGCGAAGATGTTCGGCTAGTCGCGATGCGAGATGGCTTTGATCTGTGGTACCACACCGGGCTGCTTACCGCGAGCGATGGAGACGACCTTCCCCTTGCGGCTGCGGGCGTCGCGGCCCTGGGTTCCCCAGTAATTGGTGATGGAGTAGGTGTTGACCTCCGGGAAGGTGCGGTCAACGCTGGTGCCTAATCCCACGCCAGCCAGGAGTCCGCAGACGCCAGAGATGAGCAGGACGACACTCTGCATCACGCCAGAGCTGAAGGAGTGTTGCAGATGTCCATGCTGGATCCAGCGGAGCAGGTGCTGCTCCGCCGAGATGCTGATGCCACCGCAGACCACAAAGCCGAGCGGCGCGAGCATGAGGCGGTAACGCCAGGGCTGCAGAGAACGCACGAAAGTGCCGGCGAAGCCTGCGATGACGAACGCGACGACGCCACTGAAGAGGAGAGCGGCGTTGAGCAGATAGACCGAAGGCACGGAGGATTCCCTCATACAATCTCGGGGGAAGAGGACAGGAGAAGCTTATGACTTCTTCCGCAATGCTTCAACCCCGGGAAGAACTTTCCCTTCAAGAAACTCCAGAGAAGCCCCTCCGCCTGTGGAGATGTGAGTAATCCGATCCGCGATGCCTGCCTGTTTGATGGCGGACACAGAATCGCCGCCACCGACGATGGAGACCGCGTCCTGGTTGGCAGCAACGAGTTCGGCGATGGCGAAGGTACCACGCGCGAAGGCGGGCATTTCGAATACTCCCATGGGCCCGTTCCAGACGATGGTGCCGGCGTCGGAGATCTCTTTGGCGAAGAGGTCGACGGTACTGGGACCGATGTCGAGGGCCATCCATTCGGCCGGAAAGGGCTCGTCATTGCCGACAATCTTTGTCTTGGCGTCGGGAGCGAACTTATTGGCAATGACGTGATCGATGGGGAGGTGGAAGCGTACATCGCGCTCTTTGGCCTTGGCCACGGCCTGCCTGGCGACGTCGAGTTTGTCGGCCTCGACCAGGGATTTGCCCACTTCCATGCCTTGCGCCTTCAGAAAGGTGTACGCCATGCCGCCGCCGATCAGGATTGCGTCGACCTTGGTCAACAAATTGTCAATGACCTGGATCTTGTCGGAGACTTTGGCGCCGCCGAGGATGGCGATGAAGGGCTTGGCCGGTTCGGTGAGGGCCTTGCCGAGGTAAGTGAGCTCTTTCTCCATGAGGAGACCGGCCACTGCATGCTTCACGAAGTGGGTGATGCCTTCCGTGGAGGCGTGGGCGCGATGGGCGGAGCCGAAGGCGTCATTGACGTAGATCTGGCAGAGGCTGGCCAGCTTGCGGGCGAAGCCGGGGTCGTTGGCCTCCTCCGCGGCGTGAAAGCGGAGGTTTTCGAGGAGCAAAACCTTGCCATCTTCGAGCTTGTTGGAGAGCTCATGAGCGAGCTCGCCGACGCAGTCCGGGGCAAAGGCGACGTTCACCTGCTCGCCGAGGGAGTGGTCCAGCATGACGCGCAGCCGGTCGACGATAGGACGGAGGCTGTACTTGGGGTTGGGCTTGCCCTTGGGACGGCCGAGATGGGAGCAGAGGATCACCTTGGCGCGATGGCGCAGGGCCAACTCGATGGTAGGCAGGGTCTCGCGGATGCGCGTGTCGTCAAGAATCTCGGTGCCGTCTTCGGAGAGGGGCACGTTGAAGTCGACGCGGATAAGGACATGCTGATGCTGAAGCTGATTGCTGCCATCGGTGAGGCTGCGGATGGAGGGGATGTGCATGGGCGGCGTCAACTTTCTGCGCGGTCGAGGACGGCATCGGCCTCGATCTCTATGCGCCATGAGGGGTTGAGGAGTGCGGCGACGATCACCATGGTCGCGGCGGGACGAATAGTACCAAAGAGCTCGCCATGAACCTTGCCCACGGCCTCCCAGTCGGCGGCCTGGGTGAGATAGATGCGGGTGCGGACGACGTCCTTGAGGCCGGCTCCGGCACGGCTGAGGGTGTGCTCGATGATCTCGAAGATGCGGCGTGTTTGCTGCTCGACGGACGCATTGTCGGCACCGACGGGACCAGTGCCCGAGACGTGCACATGGGAGCCGACGCGGACGGCGCGCGAGAAGCCGATGAGGGGTTCGTAAGGGGAGCTGCCGGAGATGTTCTGTCGCATCGGCATACCTGTGGGGCGGGCACCTGGGCCATAAGGCCGAAGGGTCCACGTTACACCCAACTACGGGGACGGCAATTCATCGACGAGCCACACTGCCTGCAGGAACAGACGTCTGTTCCTGCAGGGTGGCGGAGAGGAAGCGCAGCCAGCCGTTCTCCCGAGGCTTACAGACCCTTCTGATCGAGGAACAGGACCAGATCGCGGACGCGGTTGGAGTAGCCCCACTCGTTGTCGTACCAGGAGATCACCTTGACCATGTTGCCGATCACCTTGGTGAGCGGCGCATCGATGATGGAGGAGAGCGGATTGCCTTTGAAGTCGGACGAAACCAGTTCATGCTCTTCGACGCCAAGGATGCCCTTCATGGGGCCGGCGGCGTGCTTTTTCAGCGCATCGTTGACGCTCTGGATGCTGACCGGCTTCTCGACGGTGACGGTGAGGTCGACCACCGAGACGACGGGTGTGGGCACGCGCAGGGAGAAGCCATCCAGCTTGCCCTTGAGCTGCGGCAGCACCAGATGGAGCGCCTTGGCCGCGCCGGTCGAGGTGGGAATGATGTTGATGGCAGCGGCCCGCGCACGGCGCATGTCCTTGTGCGGGAAGTCCAGGATTACCTGATCGTTGGTGTAGCTGTGGATGGTGTTCATCAGGCCCTGGATGATGCCGAACTCCTCGTCAAGCACCTTGGCCAGCGGCGCAAGGCAGTTGGTGGTGCAGGAGGCATTCGAGATGACGTGGTGGGCCTTGGGATCGTACTTGTTCTCATTCACGCCGAGGACGACGGTGAGGTCGTCATTGGTGGCCGGGGCGGAGATGATGACCTTCTTGACCGTGCCCTGCAGGTGAGCCTTGGCCTTGGTTGCATCGGTGAAGTGCCCGGTGGATTCCACGATCACCTGCGCGCCGACCGAGGACCAGTCGAGCTTGGCGGGGTCGCGCTCAGCGAACACCTTGATCTTCTTGCCGCCGATGGCGATGAAGTCGTCACCCGCGGTGATGTCGTGATGCAGGTTGCCGAGGATGGAATCGTACTTGAGCAGGTGCGCCAGGGTGGCGGGCGAGGTCAGATCGTTGACGGCGACGAACTCGAGATTGGAATTGCCGAGGGAAGCGCGAAGAACATTGCGGCCGATGCGGCCGAAGCCGTTGATGCCTACCTTTACAGCCATTTAAATAAGGTCTCCTAAGGGGTTGGGCGAAGTGACGTGCACAGCGGGAGATTGCGGCACGGCCTTCGCATGTTTCCATCACGATGCTAGCATCCGCCCGGAAGACGGAAGCCGATGGCGACGGCGCGAGGATCCGGCGGTGTATTTTGCGGCCGGTCCACGTGTGATGGAGAGCGGAGCGACTTGCACCCAGTTTGCGACACTCACGCGACCTGTGTACGATCGCCGTAGGCGCGACAAGCATGCGCCGCGAGACGATGAGACGACGTTCCAAACGCGCCCCCAACCTGTCTGAGCAGACGGGAAAGATCGGGCAGGAACTGCCCGCCAACCAGCCCGCACCGCTACAACCGAATTATGGCGGCGGGGAGTTTCCACCAGCAACGAATCAGCCAGCGAAGGCCGCGCCGAGCGGCAGGCCTGTGGTAGGCCGTGATCTGGAGCAGGCCGGCCGGCGGAGCGATGCTGCGGCCGACGGCACGACGGGCGCGCCGGCTAGCGTGCCCGTGTCCGCAGAAGAGCAGCCTGCCGCCGAGGAGAGGCCCGCGCTCGAAGGCAAGCTGATTCATGAGACACAGCCGGAGTCGCCTTCGGCGGCGCCGCCGGAACCGAACGCACCAGCGCGGCCCTCGCGCGGTTTCGTGGTGTTGACGATCGGGCTGCCGGGCTCGGGGAAGACGACGTGGTTCAAGCGCCGCGGCGTGACGCCGCTGTCCAGCGACCTGCTGCGTACCATTCTGTTCGATGACATCACGGAGCAGCGCTACCAGGGACTGGTGTTCTCCACACTGCGCTCGCTGCTGCGCGCGCGCCTGATCGCCAAGATGCCATGGAACTATGTGGATGCGACCAACCTGTCTCCGCACGAGCGGCGGCAGTGGATCAAGATGGCGAAGAGCTTTGGCTACGAGGTGCAGGCGGTGTTCTTCGATGTGCCGTTCGACGTCTGCATGGAGCGCAACCGCCGGCGCGAACGCACGGTGAGCGACGAGACGATGCAGAAGATGGCGGAGCGGCTTCGTCCGCCCAGCTTCAAAGAGGGCTTTGCGAAGATCACGGTGGTTCGTGTGAAGGGCCAACCGGCTCCCACGCCAGAGAGCGCGATGAGTGCGCCGGTGCCGCCGGATGAGGTGGGCGACGATGATGCGGATGATCTGGGTTCGGATTTTGGCGGACCGGAGCTTGGCGGACCGGAACCGGAAGGTGCAGGGGACGAGAGCGAGGAGTAGCTCTTCGTAACAACGATGTGAGAGCGAGGCCGGGACTGTCCCGGCCTTTGCTGTCTGTAGAGCGGTTGCGTGAGGGAGCGATTGCGTGAGCAGAGCGCCGGCCATCGAGTTCCGCAACGTCTGCGACCGGCTGGCGGACGGGCGCGCGCTGCTGGACGATGTGACGCTGGTGGTCGAGACCGGGACAACGGTCGCATTGCTGGGCAAGAGCGGATCGGGCAAGACGACACTGCTGCGCGCGGTGAACCGCATGCACCCGATCAGCAGCGGAGATGTGCTGGTGCGCGGCCGCTCTGTTTTGGAACAGGACCGGATTGCGCTGCGCCGCTCGATCGGGTATGTCATCCAGGAGACGGGGCTGTTCCCGCACTTCACCGTGGAACGCAATATCGGCCTTCTGCTGGAGGTGGAAGGGAAGCCGTGCGCGGCGATCCGCGAGCGGGCGATGCGCTGCTGGAGATGGTGGGGCTGGATCCGGCGCAGTTTGCGACGCGGATGCCGCACCAGCTTTCCGGAGGGCAGCGGCAGCGGGTTGGGCTGGCGCGCGCGCTTGCGGCGGGTCAGGACATCCTGCTGATGGATGAGCCATTCGGTGCGCTCGATCCGCTGACGCGTGCGGAGATGCAGGACGTGCTGCGAATGCTGAC
>JAOAPJ010000417.1 GCA_025462805.1 Acidobacteriaceae bacterium | reverse complement strand
GGACGCGGGACTCGACTTTGTGAAGGAAGCGGCGATGGCCAAGTACTTCGCCTCGCAGGTGGCGGAGCGCTGCGCGAGCAAGGCGGTGGAGATCTTCGGTGGCTACGGCTTTGTGAAGGATTATCCGGTGGAGAAGCTCTACCGCGACGCGAAGATCGGCAAGATCTACGAGGGCACGTCGAACATGCAACTGCAGACGATCGGCAAGCTGCTGTTGAGCCAGCTCAAGTAGCGGCGGCGGCGGCGGGGTATCGCCGCGGGTCTGGATTGCAGGCAATGGTCGTCGCCGCATCGCACCACGGCTCCGGATTGCAGACAGCGGACGCGACGCCGCGCCGCTATGTCTATCCTGCTCCCCGTGATACAAAGTGACTGTGGAATCCGGCAGCGGCACGACGCGGGGGCGCCTCAGCTTTGCTCTCTTTCTCATTACACTTCCGGCACTGATCTTCTATGCCGTGCTCTTCCGCACGGCGGTCAGTCTGCCGATCCTGGATGATTACCCGATCATCCTGGACACCACGAACCACATCAGCAAGACGGCTGGCCTGGTGCCAAGACTCGCGATTGTCCTGAGCACCCAGCACAACGGCTACAGATTGCTTTTTGAGAACTTCGTGGTCTGGGTGACCTATAGCATCACGGGACATATTCCCATGCTTGCGCTGGTGGTCATGGGGAATGCGTTTGCTCTCCTCATCTTCCTGATCGTGGCGTGGATGGCACGCGATATCGAAGGGGACACCGTAACCACGCTGCTCACCCTCGCTCCTGTGGCATATCTTGTCCTGCAGCTGCAATATGCTTCCGCATTGAACTTTGCCTCGTCCTCGCTTCAGCATCTAGCGGTAGTTGCTTTTTCGCTGCTCGCTATTCATCTACTCAGCGCCAGAGCAGAGGGGGCGTTTGCGGCGGGCTGCCTTGCGATGGTGTTTGCCATTGCATCCTCTCCGAACGGCTTCTTTCTCGCTCCGGTCGGCGCCTGTCTGCTATTGCAGGAGAAGCGGTGGAGAGACGCGGCGATCTGGGCAGGTCTGTTTGTGCCCATCGTAGGACTCTATCTGTTCCGCCATGCTCCCATGCCGGTTACGCTGAGCGGTGAAAGCAAGGGTCTGGCCGCACTTCTTTCGCATGTCCATCCCGTCTACATCGTGTCTTTTCTCGGAGCATGCGCGGCTGGATATTCGTCGGTGGCGCCAAGCGCGGTACTGGGCGTGTTGCTGTGTGGCGTGTTCGGGTTTTCCATCCAACGCCGCTACTTCCGGCAGAACCCCGCCGTGTTCTATTCGATGCTGTTCATCCTGATCAACGCCGTCGCGGTGTCTTTCCTGCGATCGGACTTCGGCGTCTCGCAAAGCATTGCCTCACGGTACCGCATCTACTCGAGCCTGATGCTGGCGTTCTCCTACCTGTTCCTCGTCGAGAACGTTCTGCCGCGTGCGCGACATGCGCATGCTCACGCCCGGGCTGTCGCTACCGCGCTGGTGCTATCGGCGGGGTTCTGCCTGGTGAGCGACGTGGCCGGCGCGCGTTTTCTTAAAGGCAAGAAGGTCGCGCTGATCCGGGCATATGCGGTTCAAACCGGTCAGCCTGACACGAGCAGCGACATGAGAGCCGCGGGCGCGGAGGTCAATCCCGTCCTGCAGCGCCAGATCGTGTACGGCGTGTATAACGTGAGTCTGCCGATTCTGCGTGAGTCGATGCGCCTCGGGGTTTACCAGCCGCCACCACGGCAGTAGTCGCCCAGCCTGTTGTTCAAGCCTGTTTCCGCACAGCACGTTCGATCTGCGGAGCATGGTGGCGCGCGTGGACGCGGTGAAAGCGGCGCCAGCCGGAGACGGACAGCGGTCCGAACGCCTGATGGGTCAGCACAGGCGAGCCGTTGTAGTCAGACTCCAGACGAACGAGCAAGGCGTCCATGGCGGAGAGCGCGGCGGTAAGGTGCTCGACGAGCTGATCGCCGGTGAGCGGCTCCGGCGGTGCGGCGGATGGCAAGGCCATCCTGGGCGCCTCACCCTTGGTTGGGAAGAAGCCGAGATACAAAACAGCGACCTGGCGCAGGCGCTGCTGCAGGTTGGGGCGGCTCTTGAGCGGGCGTGCCTTCTGCAGGCGATCTTCGAGACCGCGAGTCGTGGAGCGCCAGGTGGCTGCCAGGTGATCGGCGATCTGCCAGGCATTCCAACGAGCGGGGTCGTTGCCTGGGTGGTGGGCAAGCTGTTCTGGAGAGCATCCGGCCAGTGGCGTGGCCAATAGGTCCCGGGTCTGTTCCAGCACTGGATGCATGCCGGCCATTGTGGGCGGCGCGGGGAGCGGTGGTCAAGGAAGCGATCCGGGTGGTGCATGGCGCTGTAACCGGTGCGATGGATTGCTGGTTTCGCGTATGCTGCTGATTGCCTTGCGGAGGACAGAGATGCGGCGATTGCGGTTCTTGAACTGGCTGGTCTGTTCGTTGATGGCGATGGCGGGGCTGGTGAGCGGGGCGGTCGCGCAGACGGGGAGCCAGACCGCGGCCCATGTCACTACTCAGACGAAGGCGGAGCCCCTGGGCACCAACGGGGATGTCTGGTGGAAGCATTCGGTGATCTATGAGCTGTATCCGCGCAGCTATCAAGATACGAACAACGACGGGCTCGGGGACATCGCCGGCATTCAGAAGCGGCTTCCTTATCTGAAGTCGCTCGGGATCGATGCCATCTGGATTACGCCGATGTATCCATCGCCGCAGGTGGATTTCGGATATGACATCGCCGATTACGAGAAGATCGACCCTCAGTACGGCACGATGGCCGACTTCGACAACATGATGAAGACGG
>JAOAPJ010000372.1 GCA_025462805.1 Acidobacteriaceae bacterium | reverse complement strand
GGTGCGCGATATAGCAAGCGCGAGCTTCTGGAGCAGCGCAACCGCGTCATCGCGCGGCACCCGGAGACGATATTCGTGGCCGCGCATATGGCGGAGAGCGGCGAGGATCTTGCATCCCTCACCTGGGCGCTCGAGCAATACCCGAACCTCTACGTGGACATCAGCGCCCGCACACCGGAGTTGGGCCGGCAGCCCTATCGCTCGCGGGAGCTATTCCTGCGCTTCGCGGATCGCATTCTCTTCGGCACCGACCTGCTGCCCGAGGTCGAGATGTACCGGCTCTATTATCGATTCCTCGAAACAGCGGATGAGTACTTCGATTATCCATCGCACGCATCGCGGCAGGGGCGCTGGAAGATTTATGGAGTGTTCCTTCCGGACGACGTGCTGCGCAAGGTGTATCGGGAGAACGCACTGCGCCTGCTGCGGTAGAAGCGAGTTCTCGATGGCGGATCGCCCGGAACCGCTCTGTGCGCCGCGTGAACGGAGCGGCTCCCCTCGCTGATGCCTTCGTCAGATGCGCAGGAAGAGCTTGCGCTTGTACATCCAGTACAGCACCAGCCAGTAGGTCAGCATCACGGCGATGCCCAGCAGCAGCGGCTGCAGTCCGGAGCCGAGAATCGCGAATGGGCGCTCTCCCAGATGGATATGGAAGCTGTTGATGATGAAGTCCTCCCATAGATGGGCAATGAGGTAGGCCGCGATTGAGTTCATGCCTACGACGGCAAGAGGAAAGGCCCAGCGCCGCCGGTTTTTCACCTCGATGACCCAGGAGAAGGCAGCGAGGAAGAGGAAACAGACGCCGCCGCTGAACAGGGTCCATGCCGGTGTCCAGATGCGCTTCACAATGGGGCAGATGTGGCCGAAATGGAGCACAAGCGCTATGGCGATGAGGATGGCGCCGGCTTGAAGAAATCGCCGCATCGGTATGGCTGGTTCTGAGGCGCGCAGCCAGCGCCCTGCCGCAAGACCGAGCAGCATCGTGCCCAGGGTGGGGATGAAGCTGAGCGTGAGGTAGCCGCCATCATTGAACAGGAACGGATGCTCGCGGGGGAATGAGTTGAGGAACCAGCGGTCGAAGGCCTGCCCCAGGTTGCTGTTCTTGTTCCAGTGGGAGAGAAAGCCGGTGAAGTTGTGGTGCCAGTCCGGAGGGACGCCCACAGCGGCGTAGTTGAAGCCCGGTCCGGGTGCCGGATAGAGGGCCCACGCGGCCCAGTAGCCGACGAGGATGACAGCGAGGGCGGTCCACTGCCAGCGTGGACGCGCGAAGGCCAGCAGAAACGCAATCGGATAGCCCAGACCGATCTGCGTCAACGTGTCCTCGAAGGTGTAGTACGTCATGGCGCTGTGGGTGGAGCGCAGAAAGATGCCGAGTGCGATCAGCAGCAGAGCCCGCCAGAGGGTATGGGCCATCATGCGAACAAAGCTCTCGCCTTTGCGGATGCGGCTCGCGATGGAGTAGGGCATTGCCACGCCCACCAGGAAGGTGAAAGAAGGCTGGATGGTGTCATGCAGCGACATGCCGGCCCACTCTACATGCGACTGGTTGAAGGCCAGCACACGCCAGAAGGAACTGCCCGGGTAGGCATGAGACACCGCCGCCCACTGCATCACCTCACCCATCATCAGGAGCATGACCAGCCCACGGTAGGCGTCCACCGCCACGTTGCGTCGGGGCGCAACAACCTTGGTTGTGGTGGCGGAGGTGGCCTGTGCCGATGCTTGGACGACGGGCGCGTCCGCGGAATCTGCGACTGTGGGGTTCACGACTCCTCCGAGACCATGCGGAGCGGATTGCTTTCCGCATGAAGTTTGGTACTTCTATTTCGTTTGCTTACCAAATACTGCCGATGGGTCGCATCCTATCACGCGCCCGGCGTGTGTGTGGGCTCCTTCAGCGAAGGCGCGGCCCCAGCGTTTGCTGCGTGGAATTCCGTGATCACCCGTATAGGCAAAGGGATTCGCCTAGATTTCTGGCTTGACACTCCGCCAGCCCCTGCCTAAACTTCACGCTAATCCGAAATCATACGAAATGATAAGTAATAACGACGCATCGCGTCACCGAGAAAGGATAGCCCCGATATGAGCCGTTTTCTCTATGGCCTGCTCGGTTTGGTTCTGCTTTGTCCCGTCGCGGCAGTTGCGCAGAAGGATACGGCCTCCATCGTGGGTACGGTGACCGATAACACCGGCGCGACTGTGCCCGGAGCCACCATCGATGCGGTCAGCCTGGAGACGAACTTCGTCTACCACGCGACGAGCAATCAGGCAGGCGAGTGGACCATCAGCCCGGTGCGCATCGGGACCTACCGCGTGACGGTGGCAGCCAGCGGCTTCAGCAAGGCAGAAGTTGGCCCTTTCACGTTGGACGTGCAGCAGCGGCAGCGCACCGATGTCACACTGCAACCCGGCTCAGTCACCCAGACGGTGATGGTGAAGCAGACAGTACCGCTGCTCGAAAGCGACACGTCGGATCGGAGCCAGGTGGTCGACAGCACGACCATGCAGACGCTGGCGCTCAACGGACGCAATCCCGTGCAATTGGCACAACTGACGGTGGGGGTAACGGTCAGCGAGCCGGGTGCGCGCGATGAGAACGGCTATGGGTTCAGCGCGAACGGCGCCCGTTCGCTCGAGAACAACTTCCTGCTGGATGGCGTCGACAACAACTCGAATCTGCCGGATCTGCTGAACGAAGCTAATTATGTCGTGATGCCCTCGGTGGACGCGCTGCAGGAGTTTCGCGTGGCCACCAACTCCTATGGCGCGGAATTGGGACGGGCGAACGGAGCGGTGGTGAACGCGACGGTGAAGAGCGGGACGAATCAGTTCCGTGGTGTGGTTTATGAATTCGTACGCAATCAGATTTTCGATGCGCGGAACCACTTCGACAGCACGTTGCCGCCGTATCACCAGAACCAGTTCGGCGCGACCCTGGGTGGCCCGATCTGGCGCAACAGGCTCTTCTTCTTTGGCGATTATGAGGGGCTGCGTGTCCGGCAGGGTCAGACCTACACCACCCTGGTTCCGACCGCCGCACAGCGCGGGGGCGACTTCAGCAGTCAGTTGAATCTGAGCGCGCCGACTGGGGTTCAGGACTGCAACGGCAATCCGACTTATGCGGGCGAGATATTCGACACTACGAAGACACAAGCCAGTTCGGGCAGCCCGACCGGCTACTGCGGCGTGCCGTTCGGATACGACGCCAGCGGCAACCCATCCAATGTCATCCCGGCGGCGCAACAGGACGCGCTCGGCGCAAAGCTGGGCGGGCTCTATCCTCAGCCGAACGCCACCACCGGTCTCGGCTATAACTTTCTGTCGAACCCGGTCCTGTCGCGCGATCGCAACCAAGGCGATGTTCGCATCGATCAGGTGATCACCGCGAACGACAACGCGTTCTACCGCTTCAGCATGAGCCGGCAGCCGGCAAACATACCCGGACCCTTCGGCGGGATCGCCGATGGGGGCGGCTTCTTCACCGGAATTGAGAACAATGCCGGTTACAGCTTTGCCACGAGTTGGACGCACATCTTCTCCCCAAAGCTGGTCAATGAGCTGCGGCTCGGCTACAACCGCCTGCACTCCAGCCGCTTCCAGTTCAACTACAACCAGAATGTCTCCGGCACGGTGGGGTTCCCTGGCGTTCCTTATACCGCCGGGACGGATAACGGCGGACTGCCGCAGATGACCTTCAACGATGTCGCGACGCTGGGTAGCCCCACCTACCTGCCCTCGAACGAGATACAGAACACCTATTCGGTCTCAGACACGTTTACGCTGATCGCCGGCAACCAGTCGTGGAAGTTCGGCGCGGAGTATCGCCCCGAAGAGTTCACCATCTACCAGCCTGCAGCGTCGCGCGGTGCGTTGAGCTTTGGTACGCAGTACACAGACAATCCTGCTGCCCAGGGCACCGGTGGGAGCGGCTTCGCCAGCCTGCTAGCAGGCCAGCCTGGGGGCGGCAGCATCAATAATCTGAACAACGTTGATTACAACCGAACCACCTACTCGGTGTTTGCGCAGAACTACTGGCGGGTCACTCAGCAACTGACCCTGAACCTCGGAGTGCGCTACGAGTTCTTCGGGCCGGTGCTGGAGCGTCATAACGCGCAATCGAATTTCAACCCCGTAACGGGCAAGCTGGATATTCCTTCCGCCAGCCACGTCTCACTCACGCCCACGCTGGCCGGGCTGCTGCCGGTGAACCACTCAGCCTCAAAGCAGCTGATCAGCACGGACTACAACAACCTCGCTCCGCGGGTGGGCTTTGCATACCAGGTCATGCCACGCGTGGTGTTTCGCTCCGCCTTCGGCATTTTCTATAACGGAGACGAGAACGGACCGTACAGCAATCCCAGCCCGGGCTTTAATCCGCCATACTTCGCGAGCCAGAGTTTCAACGCGCCCTGCAGCCTGTCCGCCTACGCTGGCAGTGCATCGGACTGCTCCGTCCCAGGGTTGACTCACCTCTCGCAAGGATTTCCCGCTACGGCCCTGACCGATCCGAATACCCCGACACTCTTCTCACTGCAGCTGGGTCTCCGCACACCCTACGTCAGCCAGTGGCATGGCACAGTACAGTATCAGATCGCGCAGAATACTGTTCTCGACGTGGGCTATGTCGGATCGAAGGGAAACAAACTCTACACCTTCAAGAACCTCAACCAGGCTGCGCCCACGGCGGACGCATCGGCACCCTTCGCGCCGCGCCGCCCCTTCCCGTACATCGACTCCGGCATCAGTTATCTGGACTCGGAGGGCTTCTCCAATTACAACGCGTTGCAGACCAAAGTCCAGCACCACTTCTCCTCCGGCCTTTCGGCGCTGGTGAACTATACGTATAGTCACGCGCTCGGCAATTCGTCGAATGCGAACCTGGGCGCGCAGAACAACGACAGCTTCCGCTGGAGCGCGCATCCGGAGATTGAGTACGGAAACCTGGACTTCGATGTGCGGCATCGTTTCCTGGCGAGCTATATCTGGGATCTTCCCTTCGGCAAGAATCGACACTTTGGTTCGAACATCAACCCGATTGCGAATCTGCTGATCGGCAACTGGCAGACCTCCGGCATCGTCACGCTCTCCTCGGGCACATGGTTCACGGTGACAGACGGAAATGCGAACTTCGCCAACTCCGATGGGCAACAGCGGCCGGACATGGTGCCCGGCCAGAAGCCGAATGGGAAGCCGTGCGTTCCGGGCACATTCTTTAACACTTGTGCGTTCACCGATCCGGCACAGGGTTCCTTCGGGAACGTCGGGCTGAACTCGCTGCGAGGACCCGGCTTTAAGAATTGGGATAGCTCGCTGCTCAAGAGCTTCCCCGTCGGGGAGAACCGGCGGGTGGAGTTCCGCGCAGAGTTTTACAATCTGCTGAATCATACGAACTATCTGTTTGCCGCAGCGGGCCCGCAGAACGCGAATAACTCGACCGTGCTGGGGACGCCAAGCTTTGGATATGTAACCGCAGCGCGTCCACCGCGGCAGATGCAGTTGGGATTGAAGTTCTACTACTAGGAGCGGGGAATGGACGAGGGCCGACACGAGGAATCGCAGCAACCGACGCCACAGATAGAAAGCTCCAGCCCGGCGGTCTCCCGACGCAGCTTTCTGCAGGCTGGTGCAGCATCGGCTATCGCGCTGGGGCTGACGCCGATCGCGGCGGCCGCACACTCCCCCGCCGCGCGCACTCAGGCTGGCAGCATGATGAACGTGCCCTTTGTCGCGAAGGAGCCGCGGCTTGGCATCATCGGTGTTGGAGGGCGCGGGACAAGTCTGCTGGAGGATCTGCTGGCGGCGAACGCACAGGTGCGCGCGATCTGTGACGTCGTGCCGGAGAAGGCGAAGCATGCGCAGGAGCTGATCGAGAAGGCGGCCCAGCACGCGCCGGAGCTCTACACCGATGGTGACCACGCCTATGAGCGCCTGGTCGCGCGAGACGATCTGGACCTGGTGATCGTCGCCACGCCTTGGCGCTGGCACGTTCCCATGGCAGTCGCCGGGATGCAGGCGGGCAAGCATGTTGCGGTGGAGGTGCCTGCCGCCACGACAATTGACGACTGCTGGCGGCTGGTGAACACCTCAGAGGCGACCAAGCGGCACTGCATCATGCTCGAGAACTGCTGCTATGGATACAACGAGACGCTGGTG
>JAOAPJ010000360.1 GCA_025462805.1 Acidobacteriaceae bacterium | reverse complement strand
TCAACAGCATCCCCCGCGAACTGCGCGAGGTCTCGCAAATTTCCGGATTCAGTGCATGGCAGCGATTCTGGCAGCTCGAGCTGCCCTTCTCCTCCATCGGCCTGATCTGGAATTCGATGGTCTCCGTTGCGGGCGGATGGTTCTTTCTGATGGCCTGCGAGATGTTCGTGCTGGGCGACCGTGACTTCCGGCTGCCCGGCCTGGGATCCTATCTGCAGGTAGCGGCGAGCAACGGCAATACCAAGGCGATGGTCTGGGGCCTGATCACCATGGTTGCCATAATCGTCGCGACGGATCAACTGGTGTGGCGGCCCGTCATCGCGTGGTCGGATAAGTTCAAGTTTGAGCAGGTGGAAAGCTCACGCAGGCCCACCTCTCCGATCCTGCACGCGCTGCGCAACTCCAATGCGATCGGCTGGCTGCACGATCACACTCTGGTGCCTGCGGGGGAGCGGATCTATCGCGATCTGGCAGTGCGACGGGCGCGCAAACTGTCACAGCCGCCACGGACCGCAGCATCCCGACAGCGTTCTCTGATCGCCAACTCCACGATCTTCGCGGCGCTGCTGATTGCCGCCGTCTTCGCCGCCTTCCACGCGGTTCTGCTGCTTCGGCAATTGCACGGCCATGATCTGATCGAGCTGCTGAAAGGCGCGGGCGCCACGTTCCTGCGCGTCAATGTTTCCCTGCTGCTCGCGGCGCTGTGGACGATTCCGGCGGGGGTTGCGATTGGCTTCAACCCGCGGCTTGCGCGCATCGCTCAGCCGCTCGCGCAGATCGCTGCTTCGGTTCCTGCCACCGCGCTGTTCCCGGTGCTCCTGATCGCGCTGGTCCGCGCCGGCGGCGGACTCGGACTCGGTTCGATTGCTCTGATGATGCTTGGCACACAGTGGTACATCCTGTTCAACGTCATCGCCGGCGCGATCGCTATCCCCTCCGATCTGAAGGAGGTCTCCGGACTGTTCCACTTCTCGAGCCTGCAGCGCTGGACCACCCTGATCCTACCCGGCATATTCCCCTACCTCATCACTGGTCTGGTTACAGCGTCCGGTGGCGCGTGGAATGCCAGCATCGTTGCGGAATATTTTCACCTCCGTGGTCAGACTCTCTCCACGGTGGGTCTTGGGGCGGAGATCAGCCGCGCCACGGACCACGGACACTTCGCCACGCTGCTGATGGCGACCATTATCATGGCGCTGCTGGTCGTTACGATCAACCGCCTGGTATGGCGTCCGCTATTCCATTTGGCAGAGACCAAGTACCGCCTCGAGTCGTAAATCGGCAACGCTCGCTGCGGCGCATAGCACCTTGTAGTTCCCCGCCACGTGGCATGTGCTCTGCTACAGATGTGAACCCTGAAGCAACGACAAAGCAACGCCCGCCGGGCAGCTTGCTTCTGAGTGCATAACTGCCCGCTCCCATCTCAGTTCGTGTAGCACTCCAGAGAGTCAGGATAAGAAAGAACCATGGTACGAACGCTTCTGCCCGGAAAACCTTACCCACTCGGCGCGAGATGGAATGGTAAAGGAACGAACTTTGCCGTCTACTCGGAAAATGCTACGGGAGTCGAGGTTTGCTTCTTCAATGCGGACAACAATCAGACGGACTGCCTGACGCTGGAGGAATGTACGGCCTATGTCTGGCACGGCTTTGTACCCGGTATCCAGCCGGGCCAGCGGTATGGTTTCCGAGTGCATGGCCCGTGGGATCCGGCGCACGGGCACCGTTTCAACGAAAAGAAGCTACTGGTCGACCCGTACGCCAAAGCTATCGTCGGCTACGTGCAGTGGGACCAGTCGATCTTTCCGTACACCTTTGGCGGGGAAGACGCCGATCTGCACAAGAATGAAGAGGACAGCGGCAAAGGTATGCCGAAGTCGGTGGTCATTGATCCAGCCTTTGATTGGAGCGGCGATCGCCGGCTGCGCATTCCACTTGCCGACTCGATCATCTACGAGATGCATGTTCGCGGCTTCTCGGTCACCAATCCAGCGGTCCCCGAGGAGCTTCGCGGCAGCTATGCGGGGCTGGCGCACCCGGCCAGCATCACGTACTTGAAGCGGCTCGGCATCACTGCCGTGGAGCTCCTGCCCGTTCATCACTTCATCAATGACAGCCACCTGGTCGAGCAAGGCCTGAGCAACTACTGGGGCTATAACACGCTGGCCTACCTCGCTCCCGCAGAGCGCTACAGCTCCGACCAGACACCTGGCGCGTCGGTGCGCGAGTTCAAGGCCATGGTGAAGGAGCTGCACAAGGCAGGCATTGAGGTGATCCTAGACGTGGTGTACAACCACACCTGCGAGGGCAACCAGATGGGCCCGATGCTTAGCTTGAAAGGTATCGATAACAGCGTCTACTACCGCACCGTTCCGGACGATCCCCGCTTTTATATGGACTACACCGGCACGGGCAACACGCTCAACGTGCGCCATCCCCAGGTGCTGAAGCTGATCATGGATAGCCTGCGCTACTGGGTGACCGAAATGCATGTGGACGGTTTCCGCTTTGATCTGGCGGCCACGCTCGCACGCGAACTGCACGAGGTCGACCGGCTGTCCGGCTTCTTCGACATCATTAACCAGGACCCCATTCTCGCCGATGTGAAGCTCATCGCCGAACCCTGGGATGTGGGCGACGGCGGCTACCAGGTCGGCAACTTTCCCGTCATCTGGGCGGAGTGGAACGGGAAATATCGCGACACCGTACGCAAGTACTGGAAGGGCGATGAAGGCCAGCTCAGCGACCTGGGCTACCGGCTTACCGGATCAAGCGACCTGTATCAGCACGACGGCCGGCGTCCCTACGCCAGTATCAACTTCGTGACGGCGCACGACGGCTTCACCCTTCGTGACCTGGTCAGCTACAACGAGAAGCACAACCAAGCAAATGGCGAAGACAACAAAGACGGCGCCAACGACAACGCCTCCTGGAACATGGGCGTGGAGGGCGATACAGAGGACGAAGAGATCATTCACGCGCGCGAGCGACAGATACGCAACTTCCTCGCTACCCTCATCCTGTCCCAGGGCGTGCCGATGATCTCCGGTGGAGACGAGCGCGGCCGCACCCAGCATGGCAATAACAATGCGTTTAACCAGGACAACGAGATCAGTTGGTACGACTGGACTCCGGACCAACGCAAGGACCTGCTGTTCGACTTCACCAGTCAGCTTATCCGGCTCCGGCGCAGGCATAATAATTTCCGCCGCCGCAAGTTCTTCCAGGGCTCATCCATCCACAATTCGGCCATGCGCGACATCGCGTGGTTTGACGCGAGCGGCGCCGAACTGGACGAGGGCGCATGGACTGCCCCATGGGGTCGCAGCGTCGGCTTCATGTTGAATGGCAGCACGCTGAACACGAAAGACCAGCAAGGGAGACCCGTAGTCGACGACTCGTTTCTTATCCTGATGAACGCGTACCATGAAGGAGTCGAATTCAAGATGCCACCCTGTCCCTCGGGTGGGTATTGGGAGGCGGTGATGAACACCGACGATCTGCACGAAGAGTTCCAAAACCGCCAGGTAGGGGAGAGCATCGTGGTAGCCGGCCGCTCTATGGTGCTGCTCACCGAATGCGTGCCCGACTCTAACCTGGACGAAGCCGGCCCAGAGGACCACTACTGACCGTGACCCTACCCATCCGTTGTGGAGTCATCGGCTTCGGCCTGGCGGGGCGCATTTTTCACGCGGCCGTAATCGATGCGACCGAAGGCCTGACGCTCGCGGCAATCGTGCAGCGAAGTGGGGATGATGCAAAACAGGCGTACCCATCCGTCCCTGTATACAGGTCGGTAGAAGCGCTGCTCGCAGAAGGAAACGTGGACGTGGTGGTGGTGGCCACCCCCAATCAGACTCACGCGCGCCTGGCTGAGCAGTGCCTGCGCGCCGGAAAGCATGTAGTTGTCGATAAGCCGGCGGCGGTTTCCTCCAGCGAGACTGCTTCCCTGCTCAAGATTTCGCAGCAGACCGGCCGGCGTGTCTTCGTGTATCACAATCGTCGCTGGGACGGTGACTTTATCACCATCCAACAACTGCTCCAGGGCGGCCGGCTAGGGACACTGCGCACCTTCGAATCGCACTTCGACCGGTTCCGCCCCGCACCGAAGCCAAATGCGTGGCGGGAAGAGCCAGAGCCTGGCGCCGGCATACTTCTTGATCTCGGCTCCCATCTGGTGGATCAGGCGCTGGTGCTCTTTGGCTTGCCGACGGCGGTATGGGGAGACGTTCGCAACGAACGCACCGGCTCCCGCGTGGACGACACCTTCGACCTGCGCCTCTACTATCGCGATCTAACGGTCTGGCTCCGATCGTCCTCGCTTGCCTATCTGCCCGCAGTGCGCTTCTTGGCCTACGGGACGTCAGCCAGCTACCGCAAGGACAATCTGGACCCGCAAGAGGATGCGCTGCGCGCCGGGGACCTGTTCCGATCGTCCCCTTGGGGTGTGGATCCCGAAAGCGCCTGGGGTACCATCATGACGCTCGGCGCCGACAACGCAGTCCAGCATACTAAGATTCCGACACTTCCTGGCGACTACCGTGGCTTCTATCGCAACGTGCGGGACACTCTGTTGGGAACGGAGAGCCAGGCAGTGACGCTCGTCGATGCCTGGCGCACTCTGCGGCTGCTGGAGTGGACACGCGCGAGCAGCGAACAAAGAGCCGCCGTCACCTGCGACTGGAGCGACGCTCCGCAGCTCTGAAGCATGTGCGCGGCGCATGGAAGCGTTGCAAGCAACGGGCTGTCTTGAGACGCTGACGAAGCGCGCAAAGACTGGCGGTTTGTCAGCTCAGCAGCTTGTGCAGGTATTGGTAGCTGATCTTCAGGCTCTCCATCGGCGTCTTGTCGGATTCATCCTGCTCGATGTAGTAGTGCTCGATGCCCAGCTTCTCTGCCTCCGCAAAGAGCGGACGCCATGCAATGGTGCCATTCCCTACCTCGGTAAAGTGCATCGCCGCTTCGTTCAACTCCTGCGAAGTCGGATAGCCCGGCTTGCGATCCTTCAGGTGGAGCAGGCGGACTCTCTTGCCCAACTGCTTCAGCAGCAGTGCGGGGTCACGGCCAGCCTGCGTGATCCAGTAGCAATCCATCTCCAGCCACACCAGTTCGGGATCCGTCTCCTTTAACAGGATGTCGTAGCCCGTCGTCCCTTTTAGGTCCTGGAACTCATAGTTGTGATTGTGGAAGGCGAAGCGCATGCCATGCGCCTGGCATTGTTTGCCCCATTGATTGAAGGCCGCAGCGGCGCGTCGAAATCCCTCAGGAGAGCCCCACTGCGCCTTGGGCAGCATCGGGCATACCATCCACTTCAAACCAAGCAGGCGGGCGTAGGGAATCTTGGAGGCGAACTCTTCGTAGTTGAAGTGCCCGCTGGACAGCGTCAAACCCGCGCGATGGATGGTGCTCAGCAGTTGATGCGCCGGCTGATTGTAGAGGTTCCAGTAGGTCTCGACCTCTTCATAGCCAATGGCCCGAATCTGCCGCAGGAGCTGCAAGAGATTATTGTTCTTCACCAGATTTCGTATCGTGTAAAGCTGGACGCCCAGAGGGGTATGCTTCCCAGCACCGAAGGCCATGGCTGGCCACGCCGCTGCTGAGAGCGCTAGGAACGTTCGCCGGTTCATGCCGCTCATCATAGCGATTGAGCGTCGCAACTTCCACTCGATCGCCATACGAGAGTCCGGCCAGAACCTGCTTTCTGAAAAGACTCAGGGCATTGGGCGACCAATTCGAGACACGAAGCGCAACCCACTGGCGGCGCGATTAAACCGTCTGGGCAGTTCGGCAGGCATCCCAACGCAGGAGACGGATCAAACAGCGGCCCGCCGCGCCGGAGGCTCCTCACGAAGTGCCCACCAGATACCTACGGCAATCTGGGTAGCACCCACCAGGCGCATCAACGACGGGCGCTTCGCCATCAGGCCCATCAACGTTCGGAAGGGCTCCGGGCCCATGCGCCATGCCAGCGCATCCCGATCGGGGGATACCAGCGCCAGCAATCCGTCGCCGACAAGAACCGCTGCCGTGATGTGTTTCATCTTCAATGCCATTCTTCCTGGCTCCCTTCGAGGCCCGGCTCTGGACTAGAGAATATGCTTTCCCAAAGTTTGCTGTCCTGCTGCATAGGATGCAATACAGCGCAGTGTCATTCGCCGCGGAGTTCGCTGGCGCCGAGCCGTCCAGATAGACGGCAAAGGGGACAGGCTGGAACCTATCCCCCTTGCGTCCTGCGGTTACTAAACCTGCGCTACTGAACCACGATCTTCACCGGCACGTTATGAACAAGGTTCAGGGTGACAGCGGGCTGGGCATTGCTCAGCACTGTGGCGGTGCCGGTCACGACCACCGTGTAAGTTCCCTTGGCGAGCGTTCCCCCCGTCCCGTGATTGATCGTGTCGTAGTAATTCTTCAGCGGCCCGTTCGCGACGGTAGCTCCACAACCATTGAGGCCGAAAGCAACGACGACCAGCGCCATGCCTGCGATCAGCGACTGCCACGA
>JAOAPJ010000333.1 GCA_025462805.1 Acidobacteriaceae bacterium | reverse complement strand
GTGTTGGTATTCAGGGAATGCGCCAGAGGACCCGGCAGCTCAAGGGACGCTTCGAACTTGTCTCTGGGCCGGGTGGAACGACTGTCCGGGTCCTGCTCCCATTGTGAACTCTTGCAGATGACTGCGCGGCCGTTGGGGGAGCGCTCTTCCTATAGCCACACCTCTACACGAACCAGTGCGGCCTCCCTGTGTCCTTTTGGCGACGCATCTTCGCCGGTGTGTTTGCGGTCAGATGGCCGCTGCCCATTCGGATTTTGCCAGAACGGAAGAGCCCGCTCCCCGCTTTCCATTACTTGCTTTGAGCACAGCCGAAGCGGAGAGGCCTCCACATGAACATCGGAGTGCCTCTTTCCCGCGGTCAAGCCAAATGAAATGGTTCGTCTACTGATTTGACTCTTTGTGTTCCTCGTACCATGCCATTTGGATAGCTTCGAGTTTGGCCTCGTTGGACTTCGCACTATCATCGCTAAAGCCGGGCAACTCCGTCACATAGCGGTGCAAGTCAGTGAAGCGGATCGTGAGTGGGTCAAGATCGGGGTACTTTTCTTGCAACTGGATGCCAATCTCTTCGGCGTCGCTCCAGGTGATCTCCTGCGGCATAAGTATCCCTCCGGTTACGACTTTGACTCTGCCAGCGAGAGCGGTTTGCCCTCGGAGACGTAGTTGCGATTCCACTTGGGTATCTCGACGACATACGTGCCGGGACCGGTGATGACGGCTTGGCAGCCGAGACGCGAGTTCAGCTGGACGTCTGCGGCCGTCTCCATGCGGTCAAGCTCATCGTCCTCAGCTTCAGAGATGCCCTTGTCTCCCTCTTTCACCCAGAGGTGGCACGTAGTGCAGGCGCAGACGCCGCCGCATGCGTGGTCAAGGAAGATGTTGTAGTTCTCCGCCACGTCCAAGAAGGACATCGGCTTGCCGTGGTGATCCCATGGCATGGAGCCGTACTCAAACTCCACGGTGCGGCCCTCGGGCTGGAAGGTGATGCGCACCATGTTGGGCGCGGGCGGCTTGCTCAGATCGATCTGCTGGCCGGAGTGCTGCTCTGAGTTCTTCTCTGGATTCTGCTCGGACATAGGTCGCTTTCTATCGGAAATCGGCCGGCGCAATAGGATGGGGCGCGGCAGGCCCTTTCCCTATTTTCGCATCGGCGGTGTTCATAGTTTCTCCATGCAGGGCGCTCGAGACCGTGGCATCCATCATCAGCTCGGCGAAACGGCGCGTCGCCTGATCGAGCGCTTCGGTGCCTCGCCGCAGGGAGTCGAGGTCACCGGCATCGCGCAGGATCTCCACCTCGGCGACGAGTTCGCTGATCTTGGCGCGCTCCTCTTCGGTGAGCTGCTGCCATGCGGGATGGCTGGGCGCCTTCTCCACGGCGCTGAGGATGGTTGTCGCCTCGTTGCGCGCTTCGATGAGCTGCCGCTCCTGGAAGTCCTGCTCGGCGTTGTCGAAGGACTCGAGAATCATCGATTCGACCTGCTCGTCGGTTAGACCGTAGGTGGGCTTCACCTCAATCTCTGCTTGTTTGCCGCTGCGCGCCTCGACCGCGGAGACGTGGAGGAGACCGTTCGCATCAATCAGGAATTTCACCTCGATGCGCGGCATACCGGCTGCCATCGGCGGAATGCCTTTCAGATCGAAGCGGGCCAGCGAGCGGCAGTCCTTGGCGAGCTCGCGCTCTCCCTGCACGACGTGGATGGCGACGTTGGTCTGCCCGTCAACGCCGGTGGTGAAGTGCTCCGTTGCCGAGGCCGGGATGGTGGAGTTGCGCTGGATGATCTTGGCCACGACGCCGCCGAGCGACTCGATACCGAGCGAGAGCGGGGTCACATCGAGCAACAGCATCTCCTCGGTCGCTGCGGAGCCGCCAGCGAGAATGTTCGCCTGCACCGCGGCGCCGAGCGCAACCACTTCGTCCGGATTGAGCTCCGTGTGTGGCTTCTTGCCGCGAGCGGGTAGCTCAAAGACCTTCGAGACGAGTTGCTGCACGCGCGGGATGCGAGTGGAGCCGCCGACGAGGACGACCTCGCCGATATCTGCAGGGGTAAGCCCGGCGTCGCGCAAGGCCTGGCGGCAGGGCTCGACCGTGCGATCAAGGATGCCCGCGATGAGTTGCTCGAACTGAGCGCGAGTGATCTCGCGCCGATAGTGTTTGCCGTTCGGAAGTGGTATCTCGATACGGACGCTTGGGTCAGAGGAGAGTGCGATCTTAGCTTCGATCATTGCCTTGCGCACGGCCTGCACCAGTTCGGGCTGCTGCCGCGCCGGAATCTTTTCTTCATTCTCGATCTCGTCGAGCGCAATTGCGATCAACAGGTTATCGAGATCGTCGCCACCGAGGTGCGTGTCGCCGTTGGTGGAGATCACCTCGAAGATGCCTTCGTGCAGCTTGAGGATGGAGATATCGAAGGTGCCTCCGCCGAGGTCATAGACAGCGACGATGCCGTCCCGCTGACGATCGAGCCCATAGGCGAGCGCGGCGGCCGTAGGCTCGTTGACCAGGCGAAGGACCTCAAGACCAGCCATACGGCCCGCATCCTTGGTGGCCTGGCGCTGCGCGTCATTGAAATAGGCGGGCACCGTGATGACGGCCTGCGTGACTGGCGCGCCGAAGTAGCGCTCCGCGTTGCGCTTGAGCTGACGCAGGATGTAAGCGGAGATTTCGGGCGGGGTGTACTGCTGGCCGCCGACCTCGATGCGCAGGACTTCGCCTGGCTGGATATCCGCGGCGAGGTGAAACGGGAAGAGCTTCAGCTCATCGGTGACATCGTCAACGCCGCGCCCCATGAGCCGCTTCACGGAGTAAACGGCGCGGTCTGGCGTGGCGAGCAGATGGCCGCGGGCCGAGTTGCCGATGACGACGCGATCCTTACCGCTGGCCGGCATGGCTACGACGGAAGGCACGAGCTTGGAGCCATCGCCGCCCGGGATGACTTGCGGCTGATCGCCCTGCATGAAGGCAACCAGTGAGTTGGTGGTGCCGAGGTCGATGCCGACCACGCGCGCTGTGTCTGTGTATGCCATGTCGACTAGAGTTCCGCCTTCACTGTGTCGCTGCTCCTGGTGTGTCTGGTGCGAGTACGCTGCCTACTTCGCGCAGCAGGTTACGCAGGTAGCTGCGACGGTCGAGTAGCGCCAGCATGGCGTTCTTCTGCTTGTCTTTGGCCGCGCTATCGTTCGCGTCGAATGCGCTATCCCATGCAGTCCAGGCCGCGCGCAGATCTGCGTCGACGGAGGCCAGCATGCCCTTGAACTGTTGTTGGGCGCGCTCGAGATCGCTCCGCAGGGCAGGATCGTCCTCGCCCATCTTCAGGTCCGCCCGCATCTCTTCGAGCTGCATGTTGAGTTCGAAGACCTCCTCCAGCAGATCGGCGGGGACGCGGTTCTGCTTGGCGTTAGGGTCGCGCGAAACCGTGGGGCGGCTTTCCTGGTTCTCGTCTTCCACCGCCAAGCCTTCCAGCTTGAGCAGGTAGGCGGTACGACTCACAGGATCTTTCAGGGTGCGATAGGCGTCGTTAAGCAGGGAGCTCTGGCGCAGGCTCCAGGCCTGCTCCTCTGCGCTCTTGCGTGCGAATAGATCGGGGTGCAGCTTGCGGCTGAGCTTGTAGAAGTCGCGTTCGAGTGCCGTCGTTTCGAGGGTCAGCTTCTCTGGCAGGCCGAAGATAGCGAAGTAACTCTGCTGCTCGTCGCTGGAATGCGGACTGCCGCCGTGATCCGGCGGCCGGTTCGAATTTTGGGCATGACTCTGCATACGCGTGCCACCCACAGCAGACCAACAGCTACGCAGTGAAGGAGGAGCCGCAGCCGCAGGACTTCTTCGAGTTAGGGTTGATGAAGTTGAAGCCTTGACGCATCAGCGTCTCTTCATAGTCGAGCACCATGCCGTTCAGATAGATGAACGACTTGGGATCGATAAAGACGCGGACGTCACCCTCGTAGGTGAAGACACGATCCCGCTCGCGCTGCTGCGTATCGAAGCGGATCGAGTAGGACAGACCCGAGCAGCCACCACCGAGGATGCCGAGCCGCAACCCGCCTTGGGAGGGCGAGATGCCCTCCTTCGCCATGGCGATTCGAATACGCGCCACCGCGCGGGGCGTGACGTCCACGCCCTGCTTGGGTGCGGCGGCCGCGCCGGGCCGCACAACCCCAGTGGTCTCCGGATTCGTCGTAGTTTCTGCCATCGGCGCTCTTAGTTCGCCGCTACGGTGGCGGGAGCGGCCTCGGTCTCAGCGACATTGTTCTTCTTCTTCCAGTCGCCGATCGCAGCGCGGATCGCATCCTCTGCCAGAACGGAACAGTGGATCTTCACCGGAGGAAGCGCCAGCTCCTTCACGATGTCCGTGTTCTTGATCTCCATTGCCTCGGAGACGGTCTTGCCCTTCACCCACTCGGTCGCGAGCGACGAGGAGGCGATGGCCGAGCCGCAGCCGAAGGTCTTGAACTTGGCCTCTTCAATGACCTGTGTCTCGGGGTTGACCCGGATCTGCAGGCGCATTACGTCGCCACACTCCGGTGCGCCCACCAGACCAGTGCCCACAGCGTCGCTGCTCTTGTCCATCTGGCCGACGTTCCGCGGATTGTTGTAGTGGTCGATGACCTTGTCGCTGTATGCCATTGTGTCTCCTTCAAATCTCGTTTGCTACTGCGGTTCCAACTGTTTAGTGTGCCTGCCACTCGATCTTCGAGATGTCGATGCCTTCCTTGACCATCTCATAGAGTGGCGAGAGTTCGCGAAGCTTCTGCACGATGTCAATGACCTTATCGGCTACGTAGTCGACCTCAGCCTCCGTGTTGAAGCGGCCCAGCCCGAAGCGAATCGAGCTGTGCGCCACATCATCGCCCAGTCCCAGGGCCTTCAATACATACGATGGCTCGAGCGTCGCAGAGGTGCATGCGGAACCGCTCGAAACGGCGATGTCGTTAATGCCCATCAGCAGCGACTCGCCTTCGACGTAGACAAAGCTGATGTTCAGGTTGTTGGGCAGACGGCTTTCCATCGTGCCGTTGACATGAATGTAGTCCAGTGAGCTTTCGAGCTTCGCCTTCAGCTTGTCGCGGAGGTGGCGAAGGCGCTCGCCCTCGGCCGCCATCTCCTGGCCGGCCAGCTCGCAGGCCTTGCCCAAGCCCACGATGCCGGGCACATTAAGGGTGCCGGAACGCATGCCGCGCTCGTGCCCGCCGCCGTTGATCTGCTCCGAGATCTGGACGCGCGGGCTGCGGCGGCGAACGTAGAGCGCGCCGACGCCCTTGGGCCCGTAGAGCTTGTGCGCCGTCAGCGAGAGTACATCGATGTTCATCGCATTCACGTCGACGGGGATCTTACCAACTGCCTGCACGGCGTCGGTGTGGAAGATCACGTTGCGCTCACGGCACATCTTGCCAATCTCAGCCACCGGCTGCACCACGCCGATCTCATTGTTGGCAAACATGATGCTGACCAGGATGGTCTTATCATCGAAGGCCCGCTTCAGGTCGTCGAGGTCGATCAGCCCATCGGCCTTCACGGGCAGGTAGGTGACGCGGTACCCGGATTTCTCCAGGCGCTTGCAGGTGTCCAGCACCGCCTTGTGCTCCGTCACCTGGGTGATGATGTGGTTGCCGCGCTCCCGGTACATCTCGGCGATTCCCTTCAGGGCGAGGTTGTTGCTCTCGGTGGACCCCGAGGTAAAGATGATCTCCTTGGCGGTCGCGCCGATCAGTTTGGCGACCTGGCCGCGAGCCTTCTCCACCGCCTCTTCGGCCTCCCAGCCAAAAGAGTG
>JAOAPJ010000317.1 GCA_025462805.1 Acidobacteriaceae bacterium | reverse complement strand
ATGCCGCGGATGTCTTCCTTGGTGGCCTGGGGATCGAAATTGTGCAGCCACTCGGCGACGGTGGTGCCTTTGTCGATCAAGCCCGACACGTCCTGCGGGAAATAGCCAACCTGCGCTTCGTGGCCCCACTTGATGGCGCCGGCGTCGACCTTGAAGTCCTTCTCCACCAGATCGGGCAGGCCGGAGAGCAGCGACTTGAGCAGCGTGGTCTTACCCAGGCCGTTGCGGCCCATGAAGCAGACCTTCTCGCCGCGCATGACGGAGCCGGTGAAGCTCTTGATGACCTTCTGGTCGCTGTAGCCCTTGGTCAGGTTTTCGAACTCGAGGATGTGCTTGCCCGAGGGGCGGAGCATGTCGAAGCGGATAAAGGGGCGTGCGATGTTGGAGCGGGCAAGCTCGGTGGTCTGCAGGCGCTCGACTTCCTTCTTGCGCGAGGTGACCTGGCTGGAGCGGGTTCCGGCAGAGAAGCGGGCGATGAATTCGTTCAACTGCGCGATCTTTTTTTCGCGCTGCTCGTTCTGCGATTCGAGGCGTGAGCGGATCTGCGTCTTCGCCATCACCATATCGTCGTAGCCGCCGGTGTAGGTGATGATGGTCTCGTAGTCGATGTCGGCGATGTGAGTGCAGACGCTATTCAGGAAGTGGCGATCGTGCGAGATGGTGATGAGGGTGCCTTCGAAGTGCTCGAGGAAGTCCTGCAGCCAGTGGATGGAGTCGAGATCGAGGTAGTTGGTGGGCTCGTCGAGCAGCAGCGCCTGCGGCTTGCCGAAGAGCGCCTGGGCCAGCAGCACGCGAACCTTCTGGCCGCCCTGCAGCTCACTCATCTTGCGCTCGTGCAGCTCATCGGGGATGTCGAGGCCCTGCAAGAGAATGGCGGCATCGCTCTCGGCGGTGTAGCCATCCTCTTCGCCGACGGTGCCTTCGAGCTCGCCGAGGCGCATGCCGTCGGCGTCGGTCATCTCGGGCTTGTTGTAGATGGTCTCGCGCTCCTCGAGCGCAGCCCACAGGCCTTTGTTGCCCATGATGACGGTATCGATGACACGATAGGCATCAAAGGCGTACTGGTCCTGGCGCAGGACGGAGACCTTGCGCGGGCGGACCACCGTGCCCTTCTGGGGCTCGAGGTCGCTGGCGAGGACCTTCATGAAGGTGGACTTGCCGGCGCCGTTCGGTCCGGTGAGGCCGTAGCGGCGTCCCGGGATGAAGTTGATGGTGACGTCCTCAAAAAGGACCTTCGCGCCGTAGCGCATGCTTAGATTGCTAACGGAAATCATGCCTGGTCTCAGTCTTTATTGTCGCAGAAGAGTTGCGCCTGAGGCGCGATTGCAAATGCTGTGTTACAGCAGGCGCGAGAGCACCTGATTGGTGAGCAGCGCGGCCACATAGGCCAAGCCACTCATATAGCAGAACTGGATCACCGGCCAGCGCAGGCTGTTGGTCTCTCGCCGCACCACGGCGAGTGTGGAGGTGCACTGCATGGCGAAGGCGAAGAAGACGACCAGCGCAACCGCGCCGCCGATGGTCATGTCGTGGCGAAGCGCGGCCTGCAGGCTCAGGGCCTGAGTGTTGGGATCGACGCCGTAGAGCGTGCCCAGCGTGCCGACGATCACTTCGCGGGCGATGATCGAGCTGAGCAGGCCGATGCCGATCTTCCAATTGAAGCCGAGCGGACGGAGCACCGGCTCAACGAAGTGTCCCAGCTTGCCGATGACGCTCGAGGCCAGGTCGGAGAAACTGCCGCCGTGCAGGGGCAGAACGCTGAGCACCCAGAGCACAAAGCTGACCGCGAGGATGATGGTGCCAGCCTTCTTGAGGAAGAGCGAGCTGCGGTCGTAGAGCCGCAGGCCGAGCGAGCGGACGGTGGGCCAGCGGTACTGCGGCAGCTCCAGCACAAAGGGCGCAGCGGAGGCCTTGAGCACAGAAGACTTCAAGAGCTTCGCGGTCAGCAGTGCGGCGGAGAAGCCAAGCACGTAGAGCGAGAGCATGACGCACGCGCGCATGCCGATGAGCGAGCCGAGCACCGGTCGATTAGGAATAAAGGCCGCGATGACGAGGGTGTAGATGGGCAGCCGCGCCGAGCAGGTCATGAAGGGCGCGACGAGGATAGTGGCGAGGCGGTCGCGCTTGTTCTCAATGGTGCGCGTCGCCATGATGGCCGGCACGGCGCAGGCATAGGCGGAGAGCAGCGGGATAAAGGCCTTGCCGTTGAGCCCGATGGACCGCATCACGCGGTCGGCGATGAGAGCGGCGCGTGCGAGATAGCCGGAGTCCTCGAGGATGCCGATGAAGAGGAAGAGCAGCAGGATCTGCGGCAGGAAGACGAGCACGGCCTGCACACCGTTCCACAGTCCATCGCGCACCAGTGCGGCGAGCCAGGGAATGGTGATGAGCGCGGCGACGCGCGAGCCCAGCGCGGTGAGGCCGTCGCCCATCCAGTCGCTGAGCGGCTGGCCGATGGTGAAGACGACCTGGAAGACGGCGACGACAACGGCAAGGAAGATGAGCGGACCCCAGACGCGGTGCAGCAGGACGGAGTCCAGCCGGCGGGTCCAGAGTGGCGAGGCAGGCGCCTTGTACTTGGTCCGGGTGCTGACCTGTGCGGCCCAACGACGGCACTCGCCGGGGTTTTGCAGGACTGGCAGCGCGATGGGGATGACGGGCAAGGGCTTGGCGGCTTCCGGATGCGCGCTGCCATGCTGCTGCAGGTAGCGCTCGATGGCCTCCATGCCGGTGCCGCGCGCAGCGCTGATCAGGGCGACGGGACGGCCCAGCTCCTGCGCGAGCGCCAACGGATCGACTGCGCCGCCTCGCGACTCCATCAGGTCCGCCATGTTCAGCAGAACCAGAGTAGGCAGGCCGAGGGCGAGGATCGGTCCGGCCAGCATAAGCTGCCGGCTCAGGTTCAGCGCGTCGAGCACCAGCAGAACCGCATCGGGTCTGGGCGTGCCGGGCATCTCGCCCCTCAGAACATCGATGGCGACACGCGCGTCCTCGGAGTAGCCGGTCAGACTGTAGATACCAGGCAGATCGATCAGCGTAAGGTCGTTGCGCTTGATACCGCTCATGCGGCCGGAGCGCTGCTCCACGGTGACGCCGGGATAGTTCGCGACCTTCTGCCGCAGACCGGTGAGCCGGTTGAAGAGCGTGGACTTGCCGCTGTTGGGGGGTCCGATGAGTGCGATGGTGCGGAAGCGGCCGCGCGGGCCCGCCTTGACCGGGGGGTCATCGAGTACGGCAACTGCGGGACTGGGAGCGTGGCAGCTCACGACTGCACTTCCGAGATCACGGACGGACTTCCAGACTCATGACTGCTCCTGGGCATGCACGGCGAGGCGCACCTGGATGTGACGGGCGGTTTCACGGCGCAAGGCAATTTCTGCTCCTAGAACGCGATAGACAGTCGGGTCGCCGGCCGGGGCGCGGCGCAGCACGTCAATGGTGGCCTCGGGCAGGAAGCCCAGATGCATGAGGTGATGGCCCAGCTCTTCGGGCAGATCGACCGTTGCGACGACGGCCGTTTCTCCGACCGGAATTTCGCTCAGCACCATCTGAGGGCATGCTCCAAAGGCGACCGATGCAGTCGCATATCTCAACTATATCCAGATGAGGAGCAAACGCCAAGCGATGCAGAAGGAATGTGTCAGTTGACAGTGCGGACGAGCTGGACCAACTGCTCGACGGGCTCGCGCGGGCCCAGGATCGAGACGTCGGGCAGGACGCCGTGGGCCATGGCGACTTCGTCGCAGGCCTGGATCCGGGGGCAGGCCTGGCAGTCCTTGTAGATCTTGTCCGGCAGGGCGGCGCGATCTTCGACGACGAAGAAGCCTGCGTTCGCGAAGAACTCAGGAATGCGGGTGAACAGGCAAACGCAGCCGACACCGTGCTGCTCGGCCTCTTCGAGCAGCGCCTGAACCAAGTCGTGGCCGCGGCCGCAGCCCTTCCACTCGGGCCGAACCACGATGGAGCGGACCTCGGCGAGATGAGGCCCATAGAGGTGGAGCGCGCCGCAGCCCTGGAATTCCCCCGAGTGCGATTCGGCGACGGTGAAGTCGCGGATGTTCTCGCAGATCTCGGCGAAGGGACGGCTGAGAAGCGTGCCGTCGCCGGAGAGGCTGTTGACGAGCGCGTGGATCTTTTCGGCGTCCGGGAGGCGGGCTTTACGAACTGGCACTGACGGTCTCCAGTTCCATGGTAGCGGGAGATGCAAGCCGCGCCTTGGCAGCAGACAAGGCCTGGCGAACACGGGCGCGGGCGGTGCCGCCGATCACATCGTGGCAGTCGATGATGGCTTCAAGGGTGATGCTCGAATAGAAGTCCTGATCGAAGGCGGGCGAGAGCTGACGCAGTTCGTCCAGGGAGAGGCCTTCGAGCTCGCAGCCCTTATCGACCGC
>JAOAPJ010000315.1 GCA_025462805.1 Acidobacteriaceae bacterium | reverse complement strand
AGCGGATGTCAAAGCCACGCAGCTCCTGCTCGCCGCCCTGGTAGATACGCTGGAAGGGCGGAGCCACATCGCCGCCGATTCCCTGGATATACGTGGCCTGGAATCGCACTCCGAGAGTGTTGCGACCATCCTTATTCGGCTTCAGCCAGTGCATGCCGTTGAAATGGCGGTACTCGAAGATCGGGTTGATGTACTTGACGTTGCCGCCAATGCCGGCAACCTGCAGGACAGCGGAGAGCTCCGTGCCGTCGTGCGGGTTATAGGGGTTTCCAATCTTGTTGTAGCTGTAGGACAGCGAGGCGAGGCTGGTATAGATGCCGGCCAGCGCATTGGTTCCCTGGATACCGCTGCGGAAGGCCAGCGTCTGGAAGAGCGAGGTGGACGCCGGACTGAATGCCGTGATCGTGCTCTTGTTGAACGAATAGGTCAGACCGATGCGATTGAAGCTGTGCTTGATCAGATAGCTCGTGGAAACATTGAAGCCGGTGCTGGACTGGTTGTAGTTCTGCACCAGGGATTGTTGCGCAGCCGACAGATTCCCGCCGCCGCTCGCGATCTGGAAGTTCTTCGCCGCGTTGAAATCGGATTTTGTATAGAAGAGCTGGAATCCGAGCGAGATCGGCTTGCTGCGCAAGTACGGCTCGGTGAAGCCAAACTGCAGGTTGCGCTGCAGATTGCCGATGTTGGCCTGGATGCTCAGCGTCTCGCCGAGACCGAGAAAGTTGTTGGTCTGGTAATTCACGCCAAGGAAGGAGCCAGATAGTCCACTGAGGCCGCCATTCAGGCCGATCGAGTTCTTGCCTTTTTCATGCACCCGCAGCAGCAGTGACACGGTGTTGTTCGTTGTGTCCTGGGTGGCGGTGGAATCCTGCTCGACACGGAGCTGGTCAAAGTACTCAAGCTGGTTGAGACGAAGAAGGCTCTGCTCCCACAGGTTGCTGTTATAGGGCGCGCCCTCTTCCAGCAGCAGCTCCCGCCGGATCACGGGATCGCGCGTCACCGTGTTCCCGGTGAACTCAATACGCGAGACAGTAAATCTCTTGCCTTCGTCGATATCGATATCGATGTATAACAGCTTCTTCGCCTCGTCGAAGCGAGTGGTCGGGTTGGCCACCATGTTGATGTAGCCCAGCGTGCCATAGGCCTTGCGCAGGTTCTCCAAGCCTTTGCCGACCGCTGTGTAGTTGAAGTAGTCGCCATCCTTGATGGCGAACTGGGCTCGCAGGGCCCTCACGTTCTTCACTTCCTGGTTGCCGGTGAAGCTAATGCCGCCCAAATGGTACCGCTCTCCCTCTTCCACTGGGATGCGGATGTCAATACGCTTGCCCTTCTTGGGCCGGAACGTCAGAAGAGACAGCCCACCCTCATTGCGGATATGGGTCGCGGGCTCCCCTACGATGGCTTTGAAGTAGCCGTGGTTCTGGTAGGCAACGCGGACACGCTCGGAGTCCTCCTCGAGCTTACTGGCATCGTAGGTGCGCGCGAACAGGTTTTCCAGGAAGATGGAGTGCGGGACACCGATGGGCTTCAGGTTGCGCATGGAAGCCCGCAGCGTACGAGAGCTCAGGTTTTTGTTGCCGGTGAACCGGATGTTGCCGACCTTGACCGTCGGGCCTTCCTTGATCCTGAAGGCAACTGCGACCGAGGCCGGCGGGATCGTCTTGACCTCCGGCGTAATGGTCGGGAACTGGTGGCCGTGCTCTCCCAGAAGCTGCTTCAATACCACGATCGCGCGCGCGATGCGTGTGGGGTCGTACTGGCTCTCTACCGTCAGGCCGACCTTCTCCTTCTTGAAGCGATCAAGCACGTCCGATTGTGTGACTGAGTTGAGGCCGGGATAGGTGATCTCCCGGATGGTCGGCTTCTCACGGACGAAGACGTCGAGGACCTGCCCCTTGGGGGTGTCCTCTTTTTCAATGCGAACGTCTTCGAAGTAGCCCGTGTTCCAGAGTGAGTTGAAGTCTCGCTCGACGGTGGCCGGATCGTAGTTGTCACCCACGTGCGAGTAGAGACGGGCGAGCACCGTCTCCTTGGGGATGCGCCGGTTGCCGATGACGCGGATTTCGGAGATGACGCTGCTGCTCTGTGCAAATGCGGGCACCACAGTGCAGCAAAGCACGGCCAGAGCACCCAACCCCTGAAGCTTAAAAGGACGAATGGTCCTGTCCTGCTCGATCTGGGAGCTCATGCTCCGCCGAATGACGGGAAAAATAGGCACACCCTCACTGCAACCAAATTCAGTCTTCCGCTCTTTCTGCTGGAAAGGCGATTCTATAGCAACCGGGGCAGGACCGCCCAACCGGGACAGTGGTCAGGCTGGCCGCCCTGCGTCATCGCTCAGCTCTCCAACTCCGCCCGGATCAGGTATGCTTCGTCCGCCGGGCTCCATCGAATATCCAGCACATTCGGTTTGCAGCACACCTGGCAGTCCTCGACATAGCTCTGGCGGCTCCCGGCCGACGTATCGACGGTGGTTTCGTTCCACTCGCCACAGCCCGCGCACTGGTATCCCGCCTGCCCGGCATCGCGCCACATTAGGGAGCTACCTGCCGGGATTGGCGGCGAGCGCGACATCTACCAAAGTCGAGTAGAAGCTGGGCCCCCGGCCGATATCGGTGAGCCGCTCCGAGGTGAGCGCATTGACATTGCTGCCGCCCACCGAGAGCTTGTTCCAGTTCAGGCGGGAGGCTACAACCCCCGGCGCTACGCCGCTGTTCACCTGCGCGATCAGGCGGATGCGCCCGCGGTCATTAAAGACCTCGACGGTATCGCCGTTGCGGATGCCTCGTGGCGCCGCATCGTCCGGATGCATCTCCAGTTGGCCGGTATGCGCGCCTTCCATCTTTTGCTGTGGGGCAAGGTTCGCGAAGGTCGAGTTCATGTAGTTGTCCGCTTTTCGCGGCAGGAACTCGAGCGGGTATGCGCCTCCCGCAGTGTGACGCGATTCTTTTGGGGGCAAGAAGGCGGGGAGCGGATCGAGACCCTCCGCCGCCAAGGCCGCCGAGTAGAGCTCCGCCTTGCCAGAGGAGGTGCCGAAGTCTCCATCTGCGAATGGCTGGAAGGGGTTCTCGGGCTCGCCCGGCCAGCGCAGCCGAATGTGGTGCTCGCGGCGCAGCTCCTCGAGCGTGATTCCGTTCATCTGTGGTGCCTGCGTGCCATCGCCGAGCGCCTGCGCCATCAGTTGCTCCTCGGTATCGTCAAAACACGGTTCCGGAAAGCCGATGCGCTGGCCGAGCCGGCTGAAGAGCCAGACATTGGAACGCGTCTCGCCCAGGGGCTCAATCGCCTGCTCGGAGAGCTGCACGTGATAGTGACCATAGGCGCCCTGCACGTCTGTGTGCTCCAGAAAAGTGGTCGCGGGCAGCACCATGTCGGCGTAGTCGGCCGTGTCCGTCCAGAACTGTTCATGGACGACCGTAAACAGGTCCGGGCGCGCCATGCCGCGCAGCACCACGTTCTGGTTGGGCGCGATCGCGGCAGGGTTCGAGTTGTAGACGAACAGTGCCTTCACCGGCGGATCCTTGAGCTGTGTGAGCGCATGGCCGAGACGCGACATGTTCACGACGCGCGCCTCGCGCCCCAGCGGGCTCGCATACATCAGATCGGGCCGCTGCAGCGTGTTGGTGTCGAAAGCAAAGGCGCCGCTGGT
>JAOAPJ010000305.1 GCA_025462805.1 Acidobacteriaceae bacterium | reverse complement strand
CGCAGTCCGCCGTTGTCCGCCGTGTTCTCACCCAGCGTCAGCTTGCCGTTCACGTGCATGTCATCCACCGCGACGAAGCTGTTGTACTCGTTCACCAGGCAATCGGTGCGCTGCTCGAATCGCTTGGCGTCCTCGTCGGTCCACCAGCCCTTCAGGTTCCCCTGCGCGTCGAACTTGCGGCCTTCGTCGTCGAAGCCGTGCGTCAGCTCATGCCCCACCACCGCGCCGATGTGCCCGTAGTTGGTCGCATCCGATGCGGCCTTGTCATAGAAGGCGGGCTGCAAAATGCCGGCAGGGAAGTTGATGGTGTTCATGCTGGAGTCGTAGTAGGCGTTCACGGTGGGTGGTGTCATCTGCCATTCGCCCTTGTCCACCGGCTTGCCGATTTTATGCAGCTCGTAGTCGCTGTTGAACTCACGCGCGCGGAGGGCGTTCTCCATGGGCTGACCGGGCTTGATCTCGAGTGCCGAGTAGTCGCGCCATTTGTTGGGATAGCCGATCTTGTCGACGATGGCAGCAAGCTTTTCGTGTGCCTTGGCGCGTGTCTCCGGGGTCATCCAGGTGAGCTGGTCGAGGTCGCGGGCCATGGCCCCTTCAATCTGTTTGACCTCGTCAGAAGTACGGGCCTTGCTGTCCGCTGGAAAATACTGTGCCACATAGACTCTGCCGAGCACCTCGCCGAGGTTCTCGTCAGTCGTGTTGACGCAGCGCTTCCAGCGGGCCTGCTGCTCGGGTGTGCCTTGCAGCTTGCGGCTGTAGAAGTCGAAGTGCTCATCGTCGAAGGCCTTGGGAAGGCGTCCGGCGACGCCATCCACCAGATGCACGCGCATGTAGCTCTTCAGGGTGTCAACCGGGGTGGAGGCGATGAGCTGGTTAAGCCCGGTGAAGAATTGCGGGTTGGCGACGTTGAGCTCGGCGACGGGCGGTGCGCCGGCGTCTTTGAGGAACTCCACGATGTGCAGGTTAGGGGTGTCGGCCGCGAGCTTCTGGAGCGGCTGCATGTGGTAGATGGCCTCCGGATCGCGGCGTTCCACGTTGCCCATGGAGACCTTCGCCAGCGCCGTCTCGAAGGTCATGATGCTGGCGGCGTGCTTGCTGGCAGCCTCCGGCGATTCGCCGAGCAGCTTGAGCATGTTGGTGAGGTGTTGGACGTACTGCTGGCGCAGCTCCTCGTCTTTTGCGCCGCTGCGCAGGTAGTAGTCCTTCTCCGGCATGCCGATGCCTCCCTGGTCGAGCAAGGCGATCTCGCGAGTGGCGTCCTTGAAGTCCTGGATGGCGCCGAGCGAGAAGAAGGTGTCGATGTCGATCCGTGCGAGGTGGGCGATCTCGGGCGTGAAGTCGGCGGTCGACTGCAGGGCGGCGATGCGATCGAGCTCGGCTTGAATCGGAGCGAGGCCTGCCCTTTCGATGGCGGCCGTATCCATGCAGGTGGCGTAATAATCGCCGATCTTCTGCTCATCGCTGCCGGGCGCTGCATGGGCCGCTGCTGCCTTGTCGAGGATGCCGTGCAGAGCCTGGGTGTTGAACTCATACAGGTTGACGAACTGGTTGTATGAGGCCTGGTCGGAGGGGATGGGGTGCAGTTTGCTGTAATTCCCGCAGGCGTACTGGTAGAAGTCAACACACGGGTCGGCTGTGGTGTCCATCGCCGATTTGTCAAAGCCGGGTATGGTCTGGACTGGCTTCTCGGTGCTTGTGGCTGACTGAGCGTGCAGGGTAGCCGGCGCGAAGGCGAGGGTGGCGCTCGCGAATGCGAGGCACAGAGGGCGGGGCATGCTGAGTGACATCAGGGTCGGGCTCCGGAAAACGTAACGGCTAGTCTATCGAATATGGCTGCTACCAGATGCTGCAGCGATTCTTGCTGACCATGGGCTGGCCGGCTTTGCAGCCGAAGGCCTGCTCGAACTCCGGCATGTTCATAACTACACCGTTCACGCGATATTCCTCGGGAGAATGTGGATCGCTCTGCGTTCGAACCCGCATCTCCTCGGGCCGTGTATGGGAGCACCAGCTCTGCGCGTAGGCGGTGAAGAACTGCTGTGCCGGCGTCATCCCATCGAGGTTAGCCTCCGGCTTGGCGCCCGTCCCGAGGCGATGCTGCCAGGCCAGGTAACCCAGCCGCACACCGCCGATGTCTGCGATGTTCTCGCCCAGCGTCAGCCTTCCGTTGACATGCTGGTCGTCGACCGCGATAAAGCCGCTGTACTCATCCGCGACGCAGTCGGCACGCTGTTTGAACTTCTGCTCGTCTTCCAGCGTCCACCACTGGTTGAAGTTGCCGTTCGCATCGAACTGGCGACCCTCGTCGTCGAACCCATGCGTCAGCTCGTGCCCTTCGAGACCGCCTGCCTCTCCATAGTTGACTGCATCTCCCATCTGCGGATCGTAGTAGGGCGGCTGCAGGATGCCGGCAGGGAAGTTGGTGGTATTAGTCTGCGAAGCGTAGTAGGCGTTGACCGTGGGCGGGCTCATCTCCCACTCCTGCTTGTCTGTCGGCTTGCCGATCTTTGCCAGGTGGCGGGTGTGCTCGAAGCTCGCCGCGCGCTGCTCGTTGCCGATCGCGTCGCCGCGTGCGATGGTCAGGCTGGAGTAATCGCGCCAGCGGTTCGGATAGCCCACCTTGTTGGTCACCGCGTGCAGCTTGTCTTCCGCCTTGGCCTTGGTGGGCGCGCTCATCCAGGAAAGCTGTTGAATGTCGCCGCCCATGGCGCCCTCGATGTCCTGAAGGATGGAGGTGGTACGGGCCTTGTCCTCTGGGCTGAAGCGCTGTGCCACGTAGACCTTGCCCAGCGCCTCGCCGAGTGCGCTGTCCGTCGCTTCGACGCAGCGCTTCCAGCGGATCCGCTGCTCCGGCTGGCCGGACAGTGTCTTGCCGTAGAAGGCGAACTTCTCCTTATCGAGGGCGGCCGGCAGTGCAGTCCCAGGCGTGCTGCGCAGCACATTCCAGCGCAACAGCGCCTTGACAGTGTCCAAGTCGGTGTGCGGCAGCGTCGCGTTGAGTGCGTCGAAGTAGCCGGGTGTGGCGACGTTCATCGACGTGAATAAGGGAACCTTAATGGTGCTCAGGTAGCTATCCACGTCGAAAGAGTTCAACTGGGTGCGGAAGCGGGCAAGGTCTGTCGGGTGATAGAGCTTCGCCGGATCGCGCAGCTCCACCGGGCTGAGCGAGGCGGTGGCTAGCTTGGTCTCAAGCGCGAGCACGCGCTCGGCATCGGCTCCAGCCTTCTCGGTCGGCTCTCCGGCCAGGGTCAACATGTGCGTGACGTGATCAACGTACTGCTTGCGAAGTTGGACCGACTTCTCGTCAGTGCGCAGGTAATAGCCGCGCTCCGGCAGCCCGAGCCGGGGCTGGAACACGGTCGCGATCATCTGCGTCGCGTCCTTGTAGTCCTCTTCACTCCCCAAGGAGAAGAGGGTCTGCACACCGCTCTGCTGTAGCGTTGCCACCAGTGGAGCCAGGTCATGCAGACTCGCGAGCGCATTGATCCGGTCCAGCATTGGCAGGAATGGCGTGATGCCCGACTTCTCAATCGCCGCTGTATCCATACAAGTGGCGTAGTAGTCGCCGATCTTCTGCGTGTCTGCATCGCGCTGCGCCTTGGTGTCGCTGGCCTGCTCAAGGATGGACTTCAGCGTCAGGTTGTTCTGTTCGGTGAGCTGGGTATCGATCCCGTAAGCGGAGCGATCCTGCGGGATCGGGTAGCGCTTCAGCCAGGTGCCGCAGGCGTACTGGAAGAAGTTCACGCACGGGTCGGCGGAGGTGTCGCGCAGCGCAGGATCCAGACCATGCAGCTGGATGCGGGTCTGCTCGCTGACGGCGCTTTGGGCATGGACGGCGACGGCGGGGGCGGCGATCACTGCGACCGCGGCAGACAGGAGGGCGAAACGGCTCTTCAAGCGAGGAACTCCATAGGGGAAAACGGGGGAGAACCGAACACGCAATGAGACGGGTTTAGCCAGGCAAAGTCAACCCGCCGTCATTCGCTTTATAGGACAATAAGGGACGTGCCACGCTGCGCGCAGTCCGGGGCTCCTTGGCGAGGTGCCTGTCTCCTCGCGCTGCTCCTCTGTGCGGGAGCGGGTTTCAGCGCGACGAAAGAGCATGAAAACGCTCCGCATCAGGCCATGCGTATGCCTGCAGAGCCGTTGGGATACCGCGTGCAGGGGAAGCTCTACCTGCTGGCTCGCTATACCTCTTCCTCTTTGGACTTCCTGGATGATTCGCATCTGCTCTTTACCTTCCGTCGGCCGCGGTTATTGAAGCGTGAGGAAGGCTCGGGTGGTCTCGAACAGGTGGTGCAGGCCGAAGTCATCGAGATCCCGGAAGGCAAGGTGGTTGCGGAGGATCAATGGCTGCTGCGGGACCGCGGCCGTTACTTGTGGAGCATCGGCAATCACCACGCCCTCCTGCGGATCGGCAGCAGCCTCTATCAGATCGACAAAGACCTGCACCTGGAGCGGGTATACGACTCGCCTACCCGGTTGCGGACGGTGGAGGCGTCGCCGGACGGCAGGCTGCTGCTGCTCGAGAGTGATCGTGAGCGGCACACTCCGGAACAGCATCAGCAACTGGCACGGCACGCGCAGCTGGTTGGTGCCGATCCTCCGGAAGAGGATGTCGAGATCCGAATGGCGAGGCTGGACCAGAAGAAACTACTGATGAGTGCCCGTGCCGACCAGGCCGGCGAGCTGCCTGCAACCGTAGCCGGCTACTTCACCCAACAGAAGGTGAACGACGCCCGTTGGAACGTGTACTTCCACCCGTTCGAACGGCCGCGGCCCGACTCAGGCGACTTGGTGACCGGGGTGGATTCCAGCTGCGAGCCTTCGCAGAAGGCGCTGAGCGAGCAGGCCGTGCTGATCCTGAGCTGTCCCCCGAAGCGCGGCGACCGCTTCGTAGCGGCTTACTCGCTCGACGGCCACAAGCTCTGGGATGGCCGCTGGCAGTCGAACTTCACTTGGCCGGCCTTTCGCGTCTCCGAAGGCGGCGCGAGTGTAGCCATCTCCTGGCTGGCCGTGAACCGCCCGGTCACGCCGACCGAGGGCATCGATGACGAAGAGGTGCAGAGCCAGGTCCTCACTGTGCTGGACGCGCACACCGGCACTCTTCGCACGGGTATGGTGGTCAGCCCCATTGTCAGCGCTGGAGGGAACTTCGCGCTCTCTGCGGATGGCAACCGGCTGGCCGTCATTAATCGCGGCGCGATCGAGATCTATGACCTGCCGCCGCCCGCGGCGCCTACCGATGGCAGAGCGGCGAAGTAGCCGGGCGCAAACTGCGTCGGCCAAAACAGCAAAGAGCCGGGGCAGTGGCTCCGGCTCATGCGTGACCTGTGCTGCTCGTTACGCCTTCTTGGCGCTGATGGCCTTCACGCGAGCGTTCAGGCGGCTCTTGTAGCGCGAAGCAGTGTTCTTGTGCAGGACGCCCTTCTGCACGCTCTTGTCGAGAGCGGAGACGGTTGCGCGATACTGCTCATCTGCCGCCTTGCCGTCGCCCGCATGCAGGGCCTCGCGCAGGGCGCGCAGGCTGGAACGGATGCGGGTCTTGTTGGCGCGGTTGACCGCGGTCTTGCGCTCGGTCTGGCGGGCGCGCTTCAACGATGAAACATGGTTTGCCATGTGCTTCCTTGCAAAGAAATTGTAGATTGCCTGGGCTTCAGCCCGGTTTTGTGACGATGCAGACGGTGGCACTCACGCCGCATCCTCTGCAAAATTCAAGTCTATCCTGCCCGCCGGGGAGGGTCAATCCCGGACACGTCACTTACAAGGAGTTGAGGAGTCCTGGGCGGCGCTCCTGCATCAAACTTCTATAGTCTGTCTCGGCAGGAACCGGATCGGCCAAGAATTCATCACTTGGTCGTTGACGCTCCGGTCCGGAGGGGCTAGTCTGTGCGCATCCGAGGGATGGTCCATCGCGGAGGGAACGCAGCCGGGCAGGTAACTGCCAACGGGCGTTGCTCGAACGCGAGCCCCATCGGCACCTGCCCCGTCCACGCACTCAACCCATGTTTGCAGCCGCTGCTCCGCAGAGCCCAGCTCTTGCGAGCCGCAGGAGGTCTTCTGTCCGCTTGATCAAAAAAGCGCTGGAAATCACGCCCAACATCGAG
>JAOAPJ010000288.1 GCA_025462805.1 Acidobacteriaceae bacterium | reverse complement strand
TCCCGTAACGCAGGGACCCACAAGAATTCCCGACCTCCCTGACAGGCCTGTCGAGACCACGAGAAGCCGAGTTTCACCTACGATTCATCTCGCAGCTTCTCTTCCTTCTTTAGAAGCATGCCTTCCTTCATTCGTTATGCCATCTCCACTCGGCTGCGAGGCGCCAGTCGCCGAAACAGTCTCCTGCTCCCTCCGCTCTCACCGCCAAGCTGATGATTCACTTGGGTCTAGCAACCGGAAGCGAGCAGCCCCGGCGTACCATAAAGCATGGCCGAGGCGACCACGACGCAACCGGTGACCTTGCCGCGACCCGACGCGACGGCCGCGTCCCCCTCCGTCCTCGAAGGCGCCGTCTTCGTCCTCATCCAGTTCGATGTCTGCGAGGAGATCCAGCTCGCCCGCCTTCGCGAAATCATCGGCGCCCGCACCGTCGCCCAGCCCGTCATGAAGCACCCCGCCCCCGGCTACGTCCGCTATGAGCGCCCGCCCGTGGTCGAGGCCATCGAGCCTCTCGTGCTCGAAAGCGGCGAGCGCCTTCAAGGGGAGATCAAGTACTACGACTACGGCGTGCTCAGCGTCGTCTTCCAGCTTCCCTTTGCCGGCGACTGGCCCAGGCTGGTCGGCCTCGCCAGCCGCTGGGTTTCCGACGTCGACTTCTCCGCCTACGCCGCCACCCTGGTCAAGGAACGTCTGAAGCGCGCCGAACCGGTGCTGATCAAGCCCTACGACGCCTGGCTCAGTGAGGACTACTTCGTCTTTCATCTGACCGAGATCGCCGGCGTCAGCAGCGCCGCCGAATTGCTGGAGAACCACGGCCCTCTCGTCGCCGAAATCGTCCGCGGCGAGAGCACCCGCCTTGCCGAAAGCGAGACCAACGAGGTGCTCCAGTCGCGCATCTCCTTCTACCCCAACGATCTCGCCGTCATCGGCTGGAACGCCGCCTTTCTCTACGACACGCCAGCCGGGGCGCAGATGGCCGTGCAACTGCTCGAGTACGCCAACTCCCAGCTCCTCGAGTTCCGCCATTACGACGAGCTCCTCAGCCGCGAGCTCGAAGAGGTCTATGACGCGCTCGAGCAGGGCAACGGCCTGCTGCGCCGATGGCGCATGGCCGGCTCCGCTACCGCCCTCTACAGCCGGTTGCTCGAGGTCATGGAGCTCACCGAGCACGCCGATAACGCCATCAAGTTCCTCAGCGACATGTTTGCCGCCCGCTTCTACCGGCTCGCCGCCGCCAAGATCGGCGTCCCCGACTACAAGAACCTGGTCAATCAGAAGCTGCGTACCGCCGGCGATCTCTACCGCTTCATGGTCGACCAGTTCAACCAGAGCCGCGCCTTCCTGCTCGAATCAGCCGTCGTCGTCATCCTGGTCATCGAGCTGCTCTTCCTGTTCCGCGGCAAAGTCATCTGAAACGAGCCAGCACCATGTGGATCACAAGATTCATTGCATCTCGGCTCAAGGCTTCACCACGGACAGCCAGCTAGCAGGTGGCTTCGCGATCTGTGCGAACCCTTCAAACAGCCGCTTGGTAGCAATGCCTTCTCCGCCTGGTGCCTGATTTCGCAATCCCGCCGGCTACTCCCCAGCCAGCAGCCGCTCCGTCTGCCGCTGCCGATAGCGGAAGATCTGCCGAATCTGTAACCGTCCTCCGAGCACATCGACGAATAAACTCAGTGGCCCCACCGGCCACTCATAATCCACCACATCCGTGATGCGCGTGCCCGCAACATCGCCGTGCGCCTCGGCGTTCACCAGATGGCAATGCCGCCAGTAGCCGAACGGGCCCGTCACCTGCAAATCGCAGAACCGCTGGTTGCTCACGAAGTCATCGATCTGCGCCAGCCAGCGCAGCCGGATAGGGGACAGCGGCAGCGGACGAAAGCTGAGCAGAATACGCGATCCGCGATCCGCCGCGCCCGTCAGCGCGGGTGGCTCCGGCGAGGTAATCTGCATGCTGTCAATGCGCGCGTCCTGCCATCGCGGCATCAGCTGCGGCAGATTGCGTGGATCGGAGAAGAAGCCAAAGACGCGCTCCACCGCATACGGAACCCACTGCTCCGTGGTGAACGAGTGGCGCCGTCTCCGTGGCGACAGAGCCTCGCTGGCTCGATCCCGCGCAGTGGAGGCCTGTGCCATGCCATGAGTGTAGACGCCGCTGCCACCATGCGGCAGCAGCCGCAGGCGCGATATGCAAAGCAAAAAAGGAAGGAGGGCAGTGGGATCAGCCCCCCTCGAAAACGCGTTGGAGAAACTACTCTTCGTGCTGCTTCCTTGCCGGTTAGTTCGGCAGCAGAGCAGCGTTCACAACGTGGATGATGCCGTTCGACTGATAGACGTCCGCGATCGTGACCGTCGACATGCCGCCCTTCTCATCGGTCAGCATGAGCTTGCTGCCGTTCATCATCGCAGTCAGCGTGCCGCCCTCCACCGTCTTCAGAGTCGCCTTGCCGTTGCCGTCCTTGATCGCCTTCTTGATCGCCTTCGAATCCATCGTGCCGGCGACGACATGGTAGGTAAGGACCTTCTTCAACTGATCCTTGTTCTCAGGTTTCAGCAGGGTGTCGACCGTGCCTGCCGGTAGCGCATTGAATGCCTCATTCGTGGGTGCGAACACGGTGAACGGTCCCGGGCTGGACAGTGTGTCCACCAGGCCTGCAGCCTTCACGGCGGCAACCAGGGTGGTGTGGTCCTTCGACTTCACAGCGTTCTCGACGATGTTCTTGTTCGAATACATCGGCGATCCGCCCACGTTGGGGTCCTTCTTCATCCCGTCGTGC
>JAOAPJ010000209.1 GCA_025462805.1 Acidobacteriaceae bacterium | reverse complement strand
GACCTGGTGATGAAGGCGGATCACGGAGCCGGCGTCGAGGAGTTGATATCGGATCTGCTCAAGGACGATCTCGCACATAGGCTCCTTACTACTAGCCGTCGTGGTCTCTGGCTCGGCGTCTCCAGGGACGAGCCAAAGAACACAGTATGGCTGCCTAGCCTTGGCCATTCCATCCTTGTTGCGGGACCCTCCGGCAGCGGAAAGTCGACGATCATCATCGGGTTGCTGGAGCGGCTGGCGCAGGCAGCCTATCAGTTCTGCATCCTCGATCCGGAGGGCGACTACGAAGCCTTTGAGCCCGCTATCAGCCTTGGCAATCCCCACTATGTACCGTCCGCAAATGAAGTCCTGACGCTCCTGGAGCGGATGCACAGCACGGTCGTCAATCTGCTTGGCGTCTCCCTGGATGCCCGGCCTCAGGTCGCGTCAGAGCTGCTGCGCAAGCTGGAAAGCCTGCGAGCTCACAAGGGCCGGCCACATTGGTTTGTCATTGATGAAGCGCATCACATCTTTCCCTCTGATGTTGCAGCAGGCGACGGCAACCTGAAGGAGCCGCCGAAGACCTCGCTCCTGATCACTGTGCACCCAGAGCATGTCCGTAAGGAGGCTCTGGAGTCGGTCGATGTTGTGATCTGCGTGGGCAAGGACCCTCAGGAAACGCTAGGCAACTATTGCCGTGCTCTCGCGATCAGCGAGCCGAAGCTCGAACCCATCACACTGGAGCGGGGAGAGGTTCTCCTCTGGTTTCGCCGTGGGCCTGATCCGCCCCTTGTGGTTGCATCGGAACCGGGGAAGGGCGAACACAAGCGTCATATACGGAAGTACGCGAGGGCGATCTTGGCGAGCGCAGTTTTGTCTTCCGAGGGCCGGGGGAAGGCTGAACCTGGTGGCTCAGAACGTGAACACGTTCATTCGCATGGCGGAGGGGGTGGATGATGAGACATGGCGTCATCACCTACGATCCGGCGACATCTCGAGATGGTTTGAGGAGGTGCTAAAGGATAAGCAATTGGTGGATCGGGTCCGGTCCATCGAGGCGAACGAGAGTTCTACTCAGGAAGCGAAACAGCAGATCCTTGAGGCGATTCAGGCCAAATGCACGCTGGCCGGATAACTACTCATTCATCTCCGCGTTTCCCGGCCGCTGACGCTTGGCAATGACAGGTTGGAAGTTCAGAATGGAAAGCGCAGCGAAATGATCCAGCGATGATTGTACTGATGATAGGACGTCACGGCGGTCTGAAACCCACCTCCGACGGCGATGCGAAGTCGATCTTTCACACGGAAACTGCCGAGAATCAGGCCCGGCGTGATGAAGGTCTCCTTCTTCCCGTCCAGTGATCCACCCGACCAGACGATCGTGTTCTGTTCCAGCATTGGCCATACGATCCCTCTGACACGATAGTTCAGCGCCGTGTTGAAGACGATCGTGCGGCCCAAGGTGCTGGTACCACTGACGGGCAGGTTAGCCCCCACAGTGCTCTGAATATCCCAGCTCCCGAGACCCTTTGCCGCAGCGAATGTCGGGCTCAAAATGGCATGCCCCGTGCCATTTGGCGGATCGCCTATTGGCAATGAGCCGCCCATGAAGAACCCGACGAAGTAGTCACCCTTCCCTTCCGTTGCAGAGAAGGCGCGAAACTTCACCTGCCAAGCCAGATCCCCTATGCCGTCCTTGTTGGTCGAACTATGCACAAGATAATTCGGCGGCGAAATGCCAATCTCAAGCCGAGTTGTCGGAATGATTTCGAGTCCGCGAGAGGCGCCGTAATTGGCAGTCGTATTGGTGCCTGGAGAGTCCTGCTGCCAGGACATGTCATACCGATACTGCTGCACCAGCATGACATGGGTGGTGACGATGGGAGCTGTGAAGTGGGGTTGCAACGTGCGGGCTTTGTCCGCGGTGCGCAGCCATGCATCGACCCAGCTATCTCGGCGGTCCCCATTGCTTGGCTTCGTACCGCGTCCCTGTTCTCCAGCGAAGCCTCGGGTGGGCGTCTGCGAAGGAGAGGGCGATGCGTCGGGGGCTGGTCCATCGACCAACTGACTCCTTGACGGGGGCAGGTCTTGAGCAGCGGCCTGCGAGCGCGCACCCCAAGGCGCGAACACGAGCGCTGACAGCAGGAGAAGCTGACAGACTGGTTTGCGGCGCGCTCCGGCGGCGGCAGTGCGATGGGAAAGGGTAAGCCGGAGGTACGGAGTGGCATGCGGGACTCGCATCGTTGTGGCTCCTTAGACTGGCCGCACTTCATCAGGCGTTCCTGCCTGGCATCCTCGTTTCGGCGAGTTGGCGGGCCGCTCTGGCCGGTACCTTTTGAACGGCTAGAAACTGCCTGAACTGAACAGTAGAACTGCGATCTCGGCTACGCAGCCCCGCCAGGGACTGAGCACGCGTGAATCGTCCAATGTCACCGGAACGAAGCGCTTAACTCCATCTCACACCTGCATGGCGCGTGTATCCATGAAACGATACTAAGTATCTGTGAAGGGCTTGCCTATTATCGTTTTGTATAGGCAGCGCGTTCAACATGTTTTGCTCCTGTCCGGTCAACCAGCCACGATTGCATCGCGGCGCTTGATCCGATCATCTCTCCACCAGGAGGCTTTGTAGATGCAGATAGGATGTGACAGTTTCGTTGCGGTTGGGACTGATCCGGTCACCGGCGAGGCAATTACAGCTCTCGATCGCATGCGCGGCATCGTCGAGGAGATCGTCGTCGCAGACCAGGTTGGACTGGACAGCTTCGGTATCGGAGAGCACCACCGGGCCGAATATCTCGATTCTGCGCCCGCGATGATCCTTGCTGCGGCGGCGTCGCGCACCGAACACATCAGGCTCACCAGTGCGGTCACGGTCTTGAGCGCCGCCGATCCCGTTCGCGTCTTCCAGCAATTCGCTACGCTCGATCTGCTGAGCGGTGGGCGCGCGGAGATGGTAGTGGGTCGAGGTTCATTTATCGAAAGCTTCCCGCTATTTGGCCTCAAGCTCGAAGACTACGACGACCTGTTCGCCGAGAAGCTGGACCTTCTCCTCAAGATTCGCGAGTCCGCTGAAGTCCGATGGTCCGGTCGTCACCGCCCCGCGCTGACAGGCCAGGGAATCTACCCTCGCCCGGTGCAGAACCCGCTGCCCATTTGGCTAGGCGTCGGCGGTAGCCCGGAGTCCTTCGTGCGCGCCGGACAGCTTGGTCTGCCACTCATGATCGCCGTCATCGGCGGAGAGCCGCATCGTTTCCGTCCACTCGTAGATCTCTACCGGGAAGCCGGACGCCGCGCAGGCCACGGGCCAGAAACACTTCAGGTCGGCATCCATGCATTGGGTTATATAGCTACAACGGATCAGCAGGCTGCTGATGACTTCTTCCCCGGCTACGCTCGAGCCTTCACAGAGATTGGACG
>JAOAPJ010000207.1 GCA_025462805.1 Acidobacteriaceae bacterium | reverse complement strand
GCCGGCTAATCACCCTTGACATCCACAGAGGCCGCCGGCTTCCTGACTGGCGGCCTTCTTTCTGTCACCCTCTCTTTGCACAATTCGCGCGGCCTCGCGCATCCGATACGACGCATGCCTTCTTCTTTCTTCCGGCCTTTGCCCCTCCGCCTTTCGCCCCTGCGCCTTTTGCCCGTAGCCGCGCTGCTCGCCGCCTCCACCATGCCGCTCACCGCACAGTCCAGCACCAGCCAGCCGCCTGCGGCTTCTTCCACGCTATCTCTCTCTCCAGTGCAGGACGCGGAGACCAAGCACCGCTGGAACTGGGGCGCCTTCTTCAACGGCGGCACCAGCGCGCGCAACACTCCCAGCTATCGCTTTCTGAGCGTGGGCGTACGCGCCGGTAAGATCCTTACCGATCCCGCCGGTCCTGGGTTCCTGCGCGGCCAATTCGAATACAGCGCCGAGCTGATGCCGTGGTGGCAGGGCTACACGAGTCCGTACCAGCGCTACAACCTCACGGCGACCAGCAATCCGGGGATCGTCGCGATCGCTGGTCCGTACCGGACCGGCGGGTCCTATAACGGCGTCAGTGTCACCCCGATCATCCTGCGCTGGGACTTGGCAGGCACCCGCCGCATCATGCCCTTCGTGCAAGGGGCGGGCGGACTGATCTGGACCGACCACAAATTCCCGCCGGTCGGGCCGTTTCCTCTGCCCGGCCACCAGGGCACCAGTGTCTGGAACTTCACTCCCCAGTTTGGCATCGGCCTGCAGTACTTCCTCAAACCGCGCCGCTCGATTACCTTCAATGCGAATGCCGTTCATATCTCGAACGCCTCGCTCGGCGACGCCAATCCAGGCGTGAACGCGACAGTGCAGTTCCAGATCGGCTATAGCTGGTGGAAGTGACGCAGGGCAGGGAATGAGTCAGCCGATCATCGAATGCGTTCCGAATTTTTCGGAGGGCATCAACACCGAAAGCGTGCTCGCTATCGTGCGCGCCATGCGTGTCCCCGGTGTGTCGCTGCTGGACTGGTCGCAGGATGCCGACCACAACCGCTCGGTGGTGACCATCGCTGGTCCACCGGCGGCCGTGGTGGAGGCAGCCGTCCTCGGAGCCGGCAAGGCCGCAGAGCTGATCGACCTGACCAGGCAGACCGGTGTGCACCCCCGGATTGGCGCAGCCGACGTGATCCCGTTCGTCCCGGTGCGTGACATCTCGCTCGAGCATTGCGCCCTGCTGGCCCGCCAGGCGGGGGAGGAGATCTGGCGCCGCTATAGCGTGCCGGTGTACTTCTACGAAGCGGCAGCCGCACGGCCGGACCGGGCCCGCCTGGAGGACGTCCGTCAGGGACAGTTCGAAGGGCTGCGGGATACCGCCCGGCGCGATCCCTCACGGCGGCCGGACGTAGGTGGGCCGGATCTGCACCCCACAGCCGGGGCCAGCGCGGTCGGCGCGCGGCGGTTTTTGATCGCCTGGAACGTCTTCCTGGACAAGCCGGATGTGGCGCTGGCCAGGGCCCTCGCGCGGGAGATTCGTGATTCCGGAGGAGGCCTGAAGGGCGTCAAAGCACTCGGGGCCATAGTCCGCGGTAGAGCTCAGATCTCTATGAATCTGACGGACTTCCGGGTCACCCCGCCGACAACGGTGTACGCCGAACTGGTAAGGCGGGTACAGGGGCGCGGCGCCCGCATCGTCGAAGGCGAGCTGATCGGGCTCATCCCGGAGGCGGCCTTCGAGCAGAACAGTGAGTGGGTGCGTCAGTTGGAAGACTTCTCCGTGGAAACCAAGGTGCTCGAACGGCGGATGGAGCGCCCACTGGATTGGCCTTAAAACCGGCCTTTGGCGGCGCTCGTAACCAGCCCCGCGTTATCGGGTTGTCACCCAGAAGTGAAATAGAGCGCCTTTGCAGCGCGGACTTAAGATGGTAACGAGCGGGCATCTCTGCTCTGCTGCTGGTTGCTCAGCGGCCGAGCCTCTGCCCGAAAGGAAGTGGTCTTACGATGAAGAACCTTGCGAAATGTTTGAGCGGCGGTATTGCAGCGCTCTGCCTGGCCACCGCCATGCCTGCCACGGCAGCGCAGTTGAGCGCTGACGCCCGCGCCGCTATTCCCCACGATGTGCAGCAGTTGATCGTCATCGACTACCGCGCCATGCAGAACTCTGCAGCAGCCATGCAGTTGAAGAGCAAGGTGATGCCGCCGGAGCTGAAGAGCCTGGAGCAGGCCTTGCAGGTCTCGGGCATGAACGACAACCACGACGTGGACGAGCTGGCCTTCGCCTCCTACCGTCCAAAGGGCACTACGGGAGACACCACACAGATCATCGGCCTGGCGCAGGGACAGTTCTCGGTCGACGACATCATGGCGAACTTCAAGAAGAAAAAGATCAAGCCTGCTGTGTTGCGGGATAACAGGATCTACCCCATGGGCGGCTCCGGCATGCAGGTGGTCTTCTTGAACCCGACAACCATGGTCTTCGGGATGCGCGATTCACTCAGACAGGCGCTCGATGCACGCGATGGCCTGCAGTCGAA
>JAOAPJ010000199.1 GCA_025462805.1 Acidobacteriaceae bacterium | reverse complement strand
TGCATCTCGGTACGAAGGCGCGAGGACTTCTCGTACCTACCGGCGCGGTGCTGTTCCAGGCTGCAGGACCACAGGTTGCCGTCGTGAACGCGGGCAACCGAATCGAATTGCACAAGGTCTCCATCGGACGTGACTTCGGGAACACCATCGAGATTAACGGCGGCCTCTCTGCAGGCGACAGCATCGTTGATAACCCGCCCGACTACCTGGTAGATGGCATGCCGGTCACGGTTCAATCATCGGACCAACCGCCGCCAGGCGGCTATGCAAAGAGCTAACTCAGACCAACTCCGCTGGAGTTGCTCGAAGGAGAACATGTAATGACGACGCAGCCGCATAGGCAAATCGGACACCACCGTGGTACGTGGGTTCTTCTGCTCTCGGCGGCCTGTGCTCTGACCGGATGCGAGGTAGGCCCGAACTACCACGTGCCGGATGCGCCGACCGCACCTGCGTTCACCGGATCGCCAACCGCTGCCCCCGCCGCCGAACAACACGCCATCGGCTACAGCGATTGGTGGAAGGTATTCCAGGATCCGGAGTTGGACACCCTCGAGGTACAGGCCGACAGCGCCAATCATGACATCGAAGTGGCCATCGCTCACGTTGATCAAGCCTACGCCGCCACCGGGTATGCACGTTCTTTCCTGCTTCCCACCGTGAGTGCGCAGCCTTCCGTCGGCCGTACTCGAGAGGCGCAGACCCGTCCAAATAATGGCAACACCGGCGGACGTGCAGCGACCTATAACGACATTCAGTTGCCTCTGGTGCTCAATTACGAGATCGATGTGTGGGGGCGCGTGCGCAGAAGCATCGAAGCGGCGCGATCTAACGCGCAAGCGAGCGAGGCGGACTTGCGCTTCGTCCGATTGAGCACAGAAGCCGCAGTGGCGATCAACTATTATCAGCTTCGCGAGACCGACCAGGAGCAGCGCGTTGTCGCGAGCGTCACGCAAGATCTGCAGCAGGCGCTCGAGCTGACGATGTTCCGGTTCCAGCACGGACTCAGCAGCGACCTCGAGGTGGCCCAGGCTAAGACTCTGCTTGATCAGACAGAGGCCTCTGCCGAAACACTGAAGACCCAGCGCGAGCAACTGCAGCACGCCCTGGCGATCCTGCTCGGTCGCACCCCCGAAAGCCTGAATCTGCCGGAGCAGACTGACAATCCGCTACCACCAACAATCCCCGTCGGCCTGCCCTCCGATCTGTTGCAACGCCGGCCCGATATCGCAGCGGCGGACAGGAGTGTGGCCAACGCCACCGCAAATATTGGAGTGGCGAAGGCGGCTTACTTCCCGCAGCTTTCTCTCACGGGTTTTGCCGGCTATGAGAGCACCAACCCTTCCAATCTAGTCAATTGGCAGAACACGATCGCCTCACTCGCTGCCTCGGTTACGGCGCCAATCTTCACCGGCGGCAGGCTGCACGCGGGCGTAGAACAGGCGCGGGCTACCTATCGCCAATCGCTGGCGCAATACGAGCAGGCGGTGCTCGTCTCGTATCAGCAGGTGGAAGATCAACTCTCGGCTCTGCATTATCTCGCTACGCAGTCTGAGTTGCAGACGCGTGCCGTTGTCGACGCGAACCGCGCGGAGCAGGTCGCCTCTGAGCGGTACAAGCGCGGACTCGTCAGCTACCTCGATGTCGTCACGGCACAGCAGAACGTGCTCTTCAACGAACGGACAGAAACCCAGATATCCGGGCAACGCCTTGTCGCCTCTGTCGTGCTCATCAAGGCACTTGGTGGCGGATGGGAGCAAACCAAGACGCCGTGATCCTCACCGCAGATCGCCCCCTTTCGGAGTTCGCCGATCGTCCGCGTTATGTGAAGCACTCGCACTCGCGCCTTTGGGGCACGGCGGCCCTGGGCATGCTTCTGCCGAGCTTGTCGATCGCTTCGGCGCAGGCACCCGCGAGTACTGCGTTGCCAGACCTCCCTTCAGTAGAGTCTCCGTTCGTCCTGGAAGCGGTCAATGATCCGCATACGGGCAAGCAGTCCTTTCGCTTCGACGGCCGCGGGATTCCGCCCGTCATCCACGCATTCCCGGGTCAGACCATTCAGGTCGACTACGTGAATCATCTGTCCGCCAACTCGACGGAGCTGTGCACCCATGGCCCATGCACGGGCATGAGCAATCTGCATTTCCACGGTCTGCATGTCTCTCCCGAAGCCCCACAGGACGATGCGATCTCGATGATGGCGATGCCCGGGCAATCTCTGCAGTACCGCGTGCAGATCCCCTTCGACCAGCCACCGGGCCTGTACTGGTATCACACTCATCCGCACGGAGAAAGCTATCGCCAACTGCTCGACGGAATGTCCGGCGCCATCGTCATCGACGGCATCGAGCGGTACGTGCCACAGGTAAGCCGCATGCGAGAGCGAATTCTCGTTCTCCGCGACGCAGAGTTACGGCCAAACGATCCCACTTCGGCAAGAGCGGAGGCCCAGGTAGAACTCTCTCCGGAACGATGCAGCAGTGCCTCGGAGTCTCCTGAACGGCTCTTCACGGTCAATGGCATACTTCGCCCCACCATTGATATCGAGCCAGGAGAACAACAGTTCTGGCGCATCGTCAACGCGTCGCCCGACATGTATGCCGATCTGGAAGTGGATTCGCAGGTCATGAAAGTAGTCGCGCTGGACGGCATGCCGTTGGCCTTTCATAATCCTTCGCGCCGCTTGGAGTCGCGCCAGCACGTGCTGCTCTCGCCGGGTGGCCGCCTCGAGGTAATCGTCTCCGGGCCCAGTGCTCTCCAGCACGTATCGCTGCGGACTCGCTGCGTGAACACAGGGCCTGACGGTGATCCAAATCCAGCAATGATCCTTGCAGACCTAAATAGGGGCAACGGTACGAGAGAAGGCGCGACCAGACCACACGCACCCGCGCCCACTCTCCTCCGCAACCAAAATCAGAAGCGACCTGTTTACAAGCCAATCCCGAACTCAGAGCTTTCCGGGTATGAAGCCTCAGAGCCTGACTACACGGTGAGGCTCACGGAGGATAAGCGAGGCTTCTATATCAATGGTCATGCTTATGCACCCAACGATGGACCGATGACCACGGTCGCGGTTGGCACTTATCAGCACTGGCATGTGGTGAACGACACACACGAACTGCATCCGTTCCACATTCACCAGGTTCACTTCCTCGTCTACTCCACCAACGGCGCGAGAGAGAAGCAAGCCGAGTGGCTCGATACCGTCAACGTTCCCGTAGACGGCTCCGTAGACTTGGTGATGGACTTCACCGATCCCCTCATCCGCGGCATGTCTCTCTTTCACTGCCATCTGATCCAGCACGAAGATAAAGGAATGATGGCGAAGATTCTGTTTCGATGAGCAGAAATGCATGCGCTCAGAGAATGAAGTCGCGAGACCAAGGGTCTAGGCCATTCTCGCTAGCCGGTGAAATCAGAGGTGTCTTAATGGCTTAGTCCGCCAACGATCAGTTCCGCTTCGCGGATCCGCCATCACGCCGAATGACCGTCAAACTGATGTCATCGCAAACCGGGCTGCCGTTTGCGAAGTCCTGCAGCGCCGCCAAGAGCGAAACGAGGGTGGCCCGTGCTGATTGCTCTCCCCCGCTTCGCAATGCGGCCGAAAGCCGCTCTGTTCCAAACTCTTCCCCCGCCGCGTTTCCGCACTCGAGTACCCCGTCCGAATAGATCACCAGGGCTTCTCCCGGCTCGAGGGATAGTTCCCCGGACGTGAATACCGCCTCATCAATGGCGCCAAGCAACGGACCTCCCGCCTCGAGTAGAGCAATCCGACCATCGGCGCGGAGCACAATGGGTGGAAAGTGCCCGGCATTGCAGTACCTCACTACTCCA
>JAOAPJ010000192.1 GCA_025462805.1 Acidobacteriaceae bacterium | reverse complement strand
GGTATGTGAACGACTATGGAGGCCGCAACAAAGCCCCATCTGGCGGTGGCTCGGAAGGTGCTGCGAAGGATGGCAGCGGCAAGGACAGCGGGAACAAAGAGAACTCCCCTAAAGCGGACACTCCGGCCAAGACCAGCAGCAGCGATGGCGGCGTGTCAAGTTCCAGTAGTAGTCCATCCTCTTCGTCGTCCGATACGAAGTCCTCGAGCTAGCTCGAGGACTTCTTTTTTGCGGAAGACCGGCGCCCGGAGGATTTCTTCGCGCTGGTCTTTCTGCCTGACGATTTCTTTGCGGAAGACTTGCGGCCCGAAGACTTCTTCGCCGAGGACTTCCTGCCAGCCGACTTCTTCTTTGCAGACTTGTTGCGTCCAGGCGGCGGAACCTTTGCGCCTTCCTGGCGTGCCTCTGACAATCCGATGGCGATGGCCTGCTTCGGGTTGGTCACCTTTTTCCCGCTGCGACCGGACTTCAGCTTGCCCCGTTTGAACTCGTGCATCTCGCGTTCGACTGATTTCGAGGCCTTTGGACTGTATTTCCGCGAAGACTTCTTCTTTGCTGCCATCCTTACCTCCAGGTGCGCAGGTGTGCGCATTTCTCCCTAACTGACTTGAGAGGCGGAAGAGGCAGTTGTGGTTGTTACAGGAATAACTCGAGACTCAGGTCTCGGCCAGCGCGGGCAATATCTCGTCCACGTCGACCCAGGCAGTGGGGTAGTTGCCGGTGTAGCAGGCCACGCAGTACTTTGCCTCTCCGCCGCAGGCTTCCGTCAGTCCATCGAGTGAGAGATAGGAGAGCGAATCGGCTTCGATAAAGCGGCAGATCTCCGCGACCGAGTTGTTGGCGGCAATGAGGTCTTTCTTGCGGGGCGTGTCCACACCATAGAAGCAGGGCGAGATGGTGGGCGGGCAACTGATGCGCAGGTGGACTTCTTTTGCTCCGGCGGCGCGCACCATGCGCACGATCTTGCGGCTGGTGGTGCCGCGGATGATGGAGTCGTCGATGAGGATGATGCGCTTGCCCGCGAGCAGATTCCGCACCGGATTCAGCTTGAGCTTGACGCCGAAGTCGCGCACGCGTTGCTCGGGTTCGATAAAGGTTCGGCCTACGTAGTGGTTGCGGATGAGGCCGAAGTTGAAGGGGATGCCGGATTCGGCGGCGTAGCCAAGCGCGGCGGTGACGCCGGAGTCGGGCACGGGAACGACGAGGTCGGCGTCGACGCCCGATTCGCGGGCGAGCTGACGGCCCATCTTCTCGCGGCTCTCCTGCACCCAGCGGCCATAGATGCGGCTGTCTGGGCGGGCGAAGTAGACATGCTCGAAGATGCAACTGGTCTGCTGGACGCCGGTCGCGTACTTGCGTGAGGTGATGCCGTCGGCCGAGACCATGATGAGCTCGCCGGGCTCGACGTCGCGGATGTACTCGGCGCGGAGAAGATCGAAGGCGCAGGTCTCGGAGGCGAAGACGATGGTGTCGGGTGCGCCGTCTTCGCCGACGATGCGGCCCATGGAGAGTGGCCGGAAGCCGCGCGGATCGCGGGCGGCGAAGATGCGGTCGCGCGTCATCATGACGACGGAGAAGGCGCCGTCGATTTGCGAGAGCGAGTCGGCGATGGCGTCCACGAGTGTGGTGGCGCGGGAGTGCGCGATGAGCTGGACGATGATCTCGGAATCCGAGGTGGTCTGGAAGAAGGCGCCGTCGCGCTCCAGACGGGCGCGGATGTTGCCGAGGTTGACCAGATTGCCGTTGTGGGCGATGGCGATGAGGCCCTTGGTGGACTCGACGCGAATGGGTTGCGCGTTCAGCAGGGCAGAGTCGCCGGTGGTGGAGTAGCGGGTGTGGCCGATGGCGAGGTTGCCGGGGAGCTTCTGCAAAACATCATCGGTGAAGATGTCCGCGACCAGGCCCATGCCCTTGATGTTCGAGAGGTTCTGGCCGTCGGCGGTGGCGATGCCGGCCGACTCCTGCCCGCGGTGCTGCAGCGCGTAAAGCATGAGGTAGATCTGGCGCGCGGCTTCGGGGTGGGTGTAGATGGCGGCGACGCCGCACTCTTCCTTTAGCGTGTCGGCATCTTGCTCTGAGCCGGTATTGGGAACGTTCTCTCGTCGCAGCGCGGTGTTGGCCAATGGGAACGTGTCCGGGATGCCGAGGACGCCTTGATAGAGACGCTGGGTCATGCGGTCACCACGTCGCCGGCTAGCGATTCCTGGAGGGTTCCGGACCATGATTCACGTAGCTCGGCGATGTTTGTATCGATGACGGTTCTCGTCTCTGCATTGGTGTATTGGCCCGGAGCTATTTCCTCGGACTCATCGATGAGGATGCGGAAAGTGCCATCGGTAACGGTCCCAATGGGCCAGATGCCAGGGTTGCCGCCGGAGAAGATCTGCTGGATGCGAGAGGCCTCCTCTGGTGCGCAGGCGATGAGGACGCGCGTGGGGTCCTCGCCAAAAAGCCGTGTGTACGAAGGGAGTCCCGCGTAACCGCGGAACTGCACGTCCACGCCTGTTCCGTGCGCAAAGCATGCCTCGGCGAGCGCGACGGCGAGACCCCCGTCGGAGATGTCACGGGCCGCATGAATTAGTCCAGCGTTGCTGAGAGCGGCCAGCCTGCGATGCAGTTCGCCTTCCGCGTTGAGATCGAGGACGTATGGAGTACCCCAGGTCGAACCGAGCACAATGCGTGCGTACTCACTGCTGCCGAAGTACTTCCAGACGTCCAATTGTGCGCTAGCGTCGATGAGCAGAAGCACGTCACCAGGACGAGCAAAGTCGGATGCGACCGCTTTGGAAGCGTCGTCGAGTATTCCGACGATGCCGATGACTGGGGTGGGATAGATGCCCTCGCCCTTGGTCTCGTTGTAAAGGGAGACGTTGCCGCCGGTGATGGGTGTGCCCAGTGCGGTGCAGGCTTCGGCGATGCCGTCGATCGCGGCGGAGAGCTGGGCCATGATCTCCGGCTTCTCCGGGTTGCCGAAGTTGAGGCAGTTTGTCGCAGCGACAGGTACAGCTCCGGTGCAGGCGACCTTGCGAGCGGCTTCGGCTACGGCGAGCTTCGCGCCCTGCTTCGGATCGAGATAGCACCAGCGGCCGTTGCCGTCGAGCGCCATGGCCAGGCCACGCTCATGGCCGGGTGTTCCGGAGCCCTTCACGCGCATGACGCCGCCTTCGCCGCCGGGGCCCTGCACGGTGTTGGTCTGGACCATGGAGTCGTACTGTTCGAAGACCCAGCGCTTGGAGCAGATGTTGGCAGAGGCTAGCAGCTTCTTCAGGTCCTCAGTATAAGTGCGGGTGTAGTCACGCGGCTGCTTGAGTGCTTCGAGGACTTCGGCTGGAGGATCGAGCGGGACGGGAGGCTTCCAGGTGCCGACGGGGCGGTGGTAGAGCGGGGCATCGTCGGTAAGCGAGTAGTTCGGAATGTCGGCGACGAGCTCGCCGTGGTGGCGGATACGCATCTGCGGCTCGGCGATGACCTCGCCCACGATCACGCCGTCGAGCCCCCACTTTTCGAAGACCCGGAGAACCTCGTGTTCACGACCTTTTTCGGCGACGAGCAGCATGCGCTCCTGCGATTCGGAGAGCATGATCTCGTAGCTGGTCATGCCGGTCTCGCGCTGGGGGACGTTGTCGA
>JAOAPJ010000179.1 GCA_025462805.1 Acidobacteriaceae bacterium | reverse complement strand
CGAAGGCCTTCGGCCTTGAGCCCTCAGGCTTCCTGGGCAAGAGCGTGGAGCGTGAGTTCAACGCTGGCAGCTATCGTCTGAAGCTGCATACCGGCATCGGCGACGTGAGCTGCGTGTCGGCAAGCGGTGCCTAAACCCGCACGCCCGCTCTCTACTCCTGCATAGTCGCGTCCTGCATAATCGCGCACGGCAGGCTTCCAGCGCCGCATGCTGTAGGATGAGCGCGTTCCCACTCTCAAGAGTCAAGAGGATTGGATGAAGACGAAGGTCGGGGTCTGCCTGCGCGGTCTCACCGCACTCGCTCTCTTCTGCACGTTGCTGCTCCGCACAGGGCCGCTCCACAGAGGGTTGCTCCACGCCCAGGAGACAGCGGCGCATCACTCGTATGCACGTGTGGTGATCAGCAAAGAGATCACCGCGCCGGTGAGCGGACACCTGCTGGTCTTCGCGCGGCCGGCCGGTACGAAGGCTGATCCGGACGAACCTCCCACGGCTAAGAAGAAGGTCGATATCAGCGAGTTTCATCCCACCGGCACGTCGGTGGCCGCGGTCGAGATCCACGACGCAGGGCCAGGGAGCGCCATCGAAGTCGAGCTGGACCACACCGCCTTCCCCGCGGCCTTCGTCGCACTGCCGCGCGGCGACTACGAACTGCAGGCTGTGCTCGACACGAACCACTCCTACAACTACAGCGGTCGCGGCCCACAGGACTGGCAGAGCGAGGTGGTGACCGCGAAGGAGTGGCAGCCGGGGAGCAATGAAGAGCCGGTGCTGACGCTGAACGGGCATCCGGAAGCAGGCAGGGGTGGCGAGAGGATCGCCAAAGCCATGGCCGAGGCGAAGCCGGGAGTCGCTGAAAAGGTCGAGTTCGAGAGCCCCACGCTGACGAAGTTCTGGGGGCGCCCGACGTACATCCGGGCGTGGCTGATCCTGCCGCCAGGCTATGACGCCGCCGCGAGCGCCACCTATCCGGCGATGTACTGGACACACGGCTTCGGCGGCGACATAGGCTACGCCCTCCTCCAGGGGCTCTCGATACGCAAGGGCATGGTGGAGCACAAGGCTCCCCCGATGATCCTCGTGATGCTGGATGAGTCGTGCCCGGAGGGTACGCACGAGTTTGCCGACTCGGTGAATAACGGACCGTGGGGCACGGCGCTGACGAAGGAGTTCATCCCGCAGCTCGAGACGAAGTACCGGCTCGACCGGCGGCGCAGGGCGCGGCTGCTGAATGGCCACTCGAGCGGCGGCTGGGCCACACTGCAACTCCAAGTGAACTACCCGCAGGTCTTCGGAGGCACGTGGTCCACCTCGCCCGACCCGAGCGACTTCCACAACTTCACCGGCCCGAATCTTTATGCCGAGCACGCAAATGTGTATCGCAGGCCTGACGGCGGTGAATGGCCGATCATGCGCGACAAGGGCAAGGTGCTGGCTACGCTCGAGCAGTTCGCAAAGCTCGAATCGGTGCTGGGCCCCTATGGCGGACAGTTGAGCTCGTTCGAGTGGGTCTTTTCGCCCAAGGGGCCAAGCGGCGCGCCCGAGCCGATGTTCGATCGCCTCACCGGAGAGGTCGATCCCCAGGTGGTGGCCTACTGGCGGGATCACTATGATCTCGCCCACTTGACGGAGGAGCACTGGGCACGCAACGGCGAGCTGCTGAAGGGCCGCATCCACCTATTCGTCGGCACGGCAGATACGTTCTATCTGGATGGCGCGGCCCGGCTGTTCGAGGCGCGGCTCCGGAAGCTCGGCGCCGATCCCCACTTCGCTTATATCCCGGAGCGGACGCACTTCGACCTCTACAAGGTCGGGGACGACCGCATGGGGCTGATGTGGCAGATCCTGTCCGAGATGTACGCCGAGGCCAGGCCGGGCGTGAACTGGAAGGCTTCAGCCAAGTAGATCCTTCGAATGTACGCACCAGTGGGACACGGCGTAGCATGCTCCGCAGGTGAGCGTATGCGCCCTAATCACAGCGGTCGACCGGTTCCATGCAAGGCTCTGCTCGTGTCTTTCCTGCTGCTCCTGTTGCCGTCCCTGGCGGTAGCCAAAGACAAGAAGGACAAAGGAGAGACAACACTCCCTGCATATGTATTGCAGGCGCGAACCGTTGCGGTCCTCATCGATCCTGAGGCGGGTGTGTCACTGGACGATCCGCGAGCGAACCAGGTGGCGCAGCGAGATGTGGAGACGGCCTTACTGAACTGGGGGCGCTACCAGCCAACCCTGTCTCTTCGGGAGGCGGACCTGATCATCGTGGTCCGGCGGGGCACAGGGAAGCTGGTCAGCGGCACCGTTCATGACCCACGACAGGGAAATCGACCGGGTGTGATCGAACCAACGGATACCGGGATCCGTATCGGCGTTCAGCAGGGCCGGGAATACCCGGGATCCACACGACCCGGGTCTTACCCAGGGAATGCCTCAGACGGGGAGATGGAGCAGCATCCCCATCCCCAGGCGACCGTGGGTAGTCCCGATGACAGTTTTCTCGTTTACGCGGGCAGGACGGAAACTCCTCTGGACGCGGTACCGGCATGGCGATATGAAGAGAAGGACGGGCTGAAACCGCACACCGTTCCTGCGGTGGACGAGTTTCGCAAGGCGGTGAAGGAAGCAGAGAGCCACGCCAAGCAGCCCTGATTTGGCCGGGTTGGCAATCGCAATCGCACGGCGTATCATAGGTACAGACGAGTTTGCTCCGCACGTGGACACACCGGCGGAGGAGATGAGTGGGCGAAAGCCCACTTTTTCTTTGCAGCAAAAGATGGTGCGTAGTGATGGCAGCGGACCTGGAAAAACTTCGAGAGACGGCCGACCGAGTGGCGGGAAGCTACGGGCTGGAGATCGTGGATGTCGAGCTCGTGGGTGGCGGCAAGCACCGGGTGCTGCGTGTCTCGATCGAGAAAGACGCGGCAGGACGTGCGCGCCTGGCGACTGAGGCCAAGGCAGCCGCCGAGCGTGGAGAGACGGCGGACGACGGCGCGGTTCCGTCGGCGGTGCTGCGTGGCGAACTGAGCGCAGAGCACCTGTCCGGGGTCACGCACGAGGATTGTGAGCGCTTCAGCCACGACTTCGGCACTGTGATCGACGTTGAGGACCTGGTGCGCGGAGCAGAGTATCTGTTGGAGGTCTCGTCACCCGGGCTGGATCGCCGGCTGAGTCGGCAGGTCGATTACGAGCGGTTCGAGGGAAGCCTCGTGAAGCTGCAGACCTTTCAGCCGGTGGCGGGCAACCGGCATTGGCAGGGACGTTTGACAGCGGTGCACCAGGGCAGGATCACCCTGGACCGTTCTGCCATCCAAGCCAAGGGGAAGGCCAGGAAGGCGCCCGCAGGCGGTGATGCATTGGTCGAGATCGAGTTAGCCAACATCGAAAAGGCACAGCTGATCCCCGAGTTTTAGATCAAGAGATTACGAGCGCCGCGTGACCAGTCCCGCGGCAAGAGACCGAACGAGAGAAGGAAACGAACAGATGGCGAGTCAGCTATATCAGGTAATCGAAGGATTGAGCCGCGACAAGGGAATCGACCCGCAGATCGTGGTGACCGCGGTCGAGGACGCGATCGCACTGGCGACGCGCAAGTACTACAAGACCCAGGAGAACATGCGTGCCGAGCTCGACAAGGAGACTGGCGAGATTCGCGCGTATGTCTACAAGACGGTGACCGCGACCGATGACGAGATTGAGGACGATCTGAACCAGATCGCACTTGAAGAGGCCAAGGAGCTGGCTCCAGACGTGGAGGTCGGCGGCGAGATCCGCTACTACAAGCCCACGGACGTGCTGGGCCGCATCGCCGCGCAGATGGCGAAGCAGGTCATCTTCCAGAAGGTGCGCGAGGCGGAGCGGGACACCGTCTTTAACGAGTATGCGCATCGCCAGGGCGAGGTGATGACCGCCACCGTCAA
>JAOAPJ010000142.1 GCA_025462805.1 Acidobacteriaceae bacterium | reverse complement strand
CGGCGTCATCCCGCATGCGCTGGTCTCGCGCGAGATCGCGCATCGCGGCCTCACCGAGCTGATCGAGGTCGGCTCCATGCACGAACGCAAGGCCGAGATGGCGCGCCGCGCCGATGCCTTCATCGCCCTCCCCGGCGGCCTCGGCACGCTCGACGAACTGTGCGAGATCCTTACCTGGGCGCTGCTCGGCATCCACCAGAAGCCGATTCTGCTGGTCAACACTGCCGGCTACTGGAACGCCTTCCTCCACCTGTTGGACACAGCCGTCGAGAACGGCTTCCTGCGTGCCAGCCATGGCGGGCTGGCCTCCGTGGTCGGCACACCTGCTCAGGCGTGTGAAACACTCGAGCAGCACTGGACCAACGCCGACCACGCGAGCCGGCAGCGCCAGCTTTGACCCTGCCAGAGAAACTTGCAGCGACCGCCACTCGTCTCATACAGACGAACCCTCCCTGGCAGCCTTGGCGTACAGCAGGGTCACGCTTTCATCTAAGCTGAAAGGAAGCATGTTCCTGCGTCCGACCACATCACCCTTGCTGCGCCTGTGCCTTCTGCCCCTGCTGATTACGGTTGTCCCCTGCTTACACGGCAGCGCTCAGACCGAGATCGCCAGCAGCAGCAGCAGCGCGCTGCCCGATGCGCCCACGCCGCAGCAAACGGCCGTGCAGGAGACGGCGCCCCAGGAGCCGGAAACCAAGCCCGCGCAGGCTCCGCCCGTCACCTCGAGACCTCTTGTTCCCCCTCCGCCCGACGCGAAGCTGCCCAACGCAGACGAGGACCTGCGCAAGGCAGAGAAGCAGCGCGTCCTCGGGATCATGCCTGCGTTCAACATGGTGAACAACGCCGCCAATATTGCCCCACTCCGGCCTAAGCAGAAGTTTCAACTCATGTGGAAGAGCTCCACCGACCCGTTCATCTTCACCCTGGACGCATTTATCGCCGGCATCGGCCAGGCAGAAGACTCAAACTCCGGCACCAAGAACGAGCTCAACCCGAACGGCACCATCACCGAGGAGCGATGGGGCTGGGGCCAGGGCGCGAAGGGCTACTTCCAACGCTTCGCTGCCTCCTACGCCGACACATTTGACGGCAACTTCTGGGGCAACGCCGTGCTGCCCGTCGTGCTCAAGGAAGACCCGCGCTACTTCCGCCTCGGCACCGGCTCCTTCACGCGCCGCTTCCTCTACTCTGCCAGCACCACCATCTGGTGCCGCCGTGACAACGGCAAGTGGGGACCGAACTATGCCAACGTCGCGGGCAACTTCATCTCCGGCGCCATCTCGAATCTCTACTACCCCTCCGAAGAGGGCGGCTTCGAGAAGACCACCATCGGCGCACTCACCGTAACCGCTGAGGGCACCTTCGGCGCAGAGCTCATCGAGTTCTGGCCGGACATCGAGCACCACTTCCGCAAGAAGCATCAGCCCACGCCTTAAGCCTCATCCTGCCCAGCCATCGCTCAGCCGCGGCAGGCCTCGCACTGGCAGTGCCGCCGCAGGAAGTCCCACGAGTAGATCCCGGTCTTGTGCCCGTCGTTCCACCGGAAGACCACTGCATATCGCCCCGCCGGCTCCACACCCTCCGGACGCGGCGGCGCCTCGTACATGGGCAGCAACTGCCCCGGCGCAGGCTTCCGCTGGCCCGGCTCCAGCCCAGCCGCGTCGCGCGCCTCATGACACGTCGCGCAGGGGCAGGCGTCGCGCAGCCAGCGGAAGGTCCACGCGCTCTTGTGGCCATCCTTCCACTCGATCTCCATGCCCGTGCCTTCGCTCTGGTGGACACGCACCTTCACCGGGTCGACCATCTCCCGCGGCAGCTTCTGCTGCGCGCGATCGGCGCGGTGCGCCTCCGATTCATCGACGAAACGAATTCCTTCGTGACTCATACCGTTGTCCCTGACTCTCGTCCTTAACTCTTCAGGATACGCGCCTCACCACGTCTTCCAGAAGAAGTACGCCGACATGCCCAGCCCGACAATCACCACCAACCGGCGCATCAGCCGCGCACTCAATCGCCGGGAGTAGCGCGCCCCCAGGTAGCCGCCCAGCGCACCCGTCACCATCATCAGCAGGCAGAGGTGCCAAATGATCTGCCGGTCCACAATGAACGTCACGACCGCGATCCCATTGGCAATCGTCGTCGCCACCACCTTCAGCGCATTCACCTCGCGGATGCTCTGAATGCCGAAGATGGCGAGCACGGACATGATCAGGAACCCCGCCCCCGCGCCGAAGTAGCCGATGTAGAAGCAGACCATCGCCAGCGCCGCACACAGCGGCAGATAGCGCGGCCGCTCTCTCCCGATCCTCTCCACACGCCGGCCTGCGATCCAGCGCGAGATCGGCGTGCTCGCGGCAAACAGCAGCGAGGCCAGCAACAGCAGCCACGGCACCATGCGCAGAAATGTGCCCTGCCGCGTATGCAGCAGCACCACCGCGCCGCCCAGCCCGCCCACCAGCGCCGACAACGACACGGGAAGCAGAAGCTGCAGGTTGACGCCGAGATCTTCCCGGTACGCCGCGATCGAGGTGAGCTGGCCCGGCCACAGCGCCACCGTATTCGTCGCGTTGGCAGCAATCGGCAGCACGCCCAGCCCCAGCAGCGCCGGGAACGAGAAGAACGAGCCTCCTCCCGCGACCGCATTCAGGATGCCCGCCAGGAACGACGCGGTGACCAACCATCCGCTTTGGTGAAATAGGGAGACCGGCATCAACAGCGCCGGAGCTTTCGTGTCATCCTCTTCCTTCCACCCCGCAAGTCTTCAATCCACCGCGCATATCAGGCACTTCAGGTACTCCGTCTCCGGAATAGTCAGGACCACGGGATGATCGGGCGCTGCCCCGCGGCGCTCCAGCAGCCGCACATGCCGCCCCGCATCGCCCGCCGCCGCCGCCACCGTGGCCGTAAAGTCCGCGCCCGAGATGTGGTGCGAGCACGAGCAGGTCACCAGGATCCCGCCCGGCCGCAGCATCTTCAGTGCGCGCAGGTTCAGCTCCTTGTAGCCGCGCAGCGCCCCATCCACGGCACGCTTGCTCTTCGCGAACGCCGGCGGATCCAGCACGATCGTGTCGTACTGGGTGCCCGCATCGCTCCAGGCGCGCAGCAGCTCGAACACGTCGGCCTCCACCCAGTCCACCTCGGCGCTCAACCGATCGCGATTCGCCGCCAGGTTCTGCTCCGCCACCTCCAGCGCCGCTCGCGATGCATCCACGCCCGTCACGCGTGAGCACCGGCGCGCCATATGCAGAGCGAAACCGCCCTGATACGTGCACACGTCGA
>JAOAPJ010000454.1 GCA_025462805.1 Acidobacteriaceae bacterium | reverse complement strand
TACGTGTCGCTCTTTGCGATGATAGCCTCGCCCCTCCTCAGCGCGGTCCCGAGCGTTGCTTCTGGATAATTTGGGTTGAGTTGAAAAGAAGAGCTCTCGTTGTTCACTAGACGCCAAGCCTGCATGTAAGCACGAGACTTCGCGCTGGCGTTGAGGAATGTGAGAATCCCTGTGCTGACGGCCGTAATGAGACTAAATGTTGAGAGCGACCAATCCGACCAGGAATTCGGCAGCGATTCGTGCGCGGCGACGAGTACAGACGACACTGTCGCTGTGAGGCCAAGGCAATAATGAATGAGTCTCCAAGTCAGGGAAAACCGACGCCACCACTTGAGGCGGTCGACCACTAGTTCAGGTACTTGGCGTTGCGCCATGATGCGATCTCCCGTGAGCCCTAAGCAACGAAATATGCGGACGACAACCGTCCTTGCCCGACTCGCCTTCGCGACGAGATCTCGACCTGTCACGTAGCGGGGATGCGACAGGTTCCTCGTCACGCTAGTTATTTTGATCAAAGAGTAATGTGCTCTAGCGATCGGAAGGACGCCGAAATGTGCGCCGGATCCTAAAACCCGCATGCATAGCGTCCGAGCGCATATGTCTTAAGAGCTATTTTGCACGCGGCGGTCGTGATGGCAAGCTGTTCGTATTGATGGCGAACATCTCGAACAGGCAGGACTATTTATGGCAGCAGCACCACATCCACAAAGGGACGCGGCGATCGCGACCATTCGGAACATGCGGGCGTTTCACGGGCCTGAGGAGGGCGAGCGGCAAGCGCGCGCGAAATTCCCGGACGTGCCCAAAGGCACGTTCTCAGGCTGGGTCAAACTGGCGCGACTGCCAGCGGAGCCGGCATCGGTGCGCCCGACGTCCTCGCGTGCGTACGCGGTGCCGGCGGCCGATGGCAAGCCCATGACGTTCGAGGAGCGCGTCGCATCGATCGATCGGCACGTGGCGATGGTTGTTGAGGCGTCTACCCGCGAGGTGGTCGATACAGACTCGGGCGAAGTGCGGCGGGTAGCGCGCAATCCGTCGATGTTGGCGACAGCAGTGCGTCTGCAAAGCCAGGCGTGCGAGCTCCTGGTTCGATACGCCGCTACGGTCTCCGAGCTCGGGGAGATGGATGAGTTTATGGGCGTGGTGATCGAGGAGATCGGCAAGGTATCGCCCGAAGTGCAGCGGGCGGTGCTCATGCGTATGCGCGAGCTGGCGGAGCAGCAGGCCGGCGCGCGCTTTGGGCTTGGCCTGGGTAATGCGCCGGCGGCCGTGTCGGCGTCCGCTCTGCATCCTGACGTGGGGTTCTGAGCATGACGACGAAAATCAGCTCCGGTGATCGCGCCTTGGCCTGCGTGACGCGCATCCATCTGGCTGGCGCCCGCCAGCAGCTCCGCGAGGTGTTCTAGCTGGCGTACAGTGGTACCGGGATCGGCTCGCCGTTCTCGCGCATGTCCGCAACACACTCGGCGACCATCTGCTGAATGCCGGCGAGTGCCTCCTCGGGCGTTTCAGAGAGCCACGACAGGGACGGAAACTCGGCGCACAGTCCGACATGCTCGCCGTCTTCGGCGGACCACGTCGTGCGGTAGGTGTAGTGATCTGAAGTCATGCGGGCATCTTGCCGCCACTAGCATTATGCGTCAACGCGGCGGCCGCTGGGGTCTCGATTGATCTGGCTCGGGCGTGAAGCCTTTCGTGTGCCAGATTACCGGCTGTCGGCGAAGCACTACTTGCACAGCCGAAAAATTCCCCACACCGTTTCCCACAACGTCGCTCTAGATGAAGCACAAAAAGCGCTAGACTAATTAGGCGAGTCAGGGATGATATGCATCCATATTCATTCTCGCCAGGCCAAATAAAAGGGAAGTCAAATGGCATTCTCATCTTATTGGAAAGAAATCGCGATAGTACTGGCTGGTGTGTTTGCGATGTTCGGTGCACTATCGGATGTAAAAGACAAGCGCACCGGAAAATTCACGATCTGGGGAAGAGTATTTTTCTTGTTAACGTTTTTCTCGGTACTCGGAGGCGTTTATGCACAGTGGCTAGACAGTGCATCAGAAGAAAAACGTAACAAGGACGCTCAAGCCATTATGCTAAGTTTGCTTCAAAGAACGGAAAAGAGCGTATTTGATTTGTCGCGTTTACTTCAGCCAATCGACAAACCACGTGTGACAATGTTTCTTAAGCCCGACTGCAGCAACGCGCGATTCGCGAAGTTCTGTGCTTCGGTTATAGCGGAAGGACGGCGCGAGATTCAAAGGTTCGGGCCAATGAAAGGGCCGGATTTAGGCAGTTCTTTCCAAGTATCTAACGTTGATTGGTCATCCTATCCGCGAGGCGGACTGCTCGGCGAGGTGTTCTTATATTTTTTTAAGGACGCGAATGCAGCCCAAAAATTCATCGACGATGGCTGCTTGAGTTGTGATGACGGTGGAGATATGTATCTGATGGTTCCAATTTTTTCGCGGCAATATAATGCGCAGATGAAGACTGTCTCAGTGGTTTACTCTTCGCGACCCGAAGGCATTGAGTTTTTGGCTGCATCTAATTCAGTGACCCCAAAAATTCACAATGATAATATTTTGTCCGTAGTGGATATTCCTGGATCGACGATTGTTGCGTCAGAGTCCGATAAACTGCTCACGGATATTGCAGTAACCGCCGTGTATATCGATACGCCTCGCGGCCAAAGTGTACGTGCTTTTGAGCTTCTACCGGTAAATGCAATGGATAAGTTCAATGCCGACGATCGAAAGACACGAGTTTTTGTGTACCACTTCGAATCGGCCCTTAAGGTAATTCAACGGCCTCGGTAAATGGGCGGAAGTCACTGCGGCGTGTCGGCATCGGCCAGTGACCTGCCCGGCTAGCCCGGTCAGCGAATGACTGCTTTTCCTCTATGAAAAGCGTCTGCGGGAGTGATGCGATGACCGGCCGCTTAGGGGTCATTCAGCGACATTCGAAACACCCGCCAAGACGGCGATCGGCATATGCCGATCGCCGTGCGGAGAATACGCCGGCAACGTCCGCACGTCTCGCGGGGAATCGTCCTCTTCCCGAAAAAGCTCACCGACGCATTCCCAGCTTGCTTGAAAACGCGATTCACGCGTTAGGCGCTGCGAGCTGACTTTCGTGGTCGTCGATCCATGAGATCGCCCACACTCGCGCAAACGCTACTGCGTCTTTTTCGGCCGCGAATT